>NZ_JACJKU010000100.1 GCF_016901675.1 Limosilactobacillus coleohominis | reverse complement strand
TCAATGTGATCACGAGCCATGAGGGTAATTGCGGAACCATCAATAACGACAGTTTGTTTATCATTGGTGTGGGAAAATACATTGTCAAGAACTGCCTTACTTTCTTCTTCTTCACCCAGTCCAGGGCCAACTACCACTGTGTCCACTTTAGCAACCATTTCAGCCAACTCTTGATGGTTATTAAAATCAATGACCATTGCTTCAGGCAACTGTGAATGAAGAGCGGCGGTGTTAATTGGGTCAGTCGCAACTGTTACCAGGCCAGTACCGCTGTAAACACTAGCAGCGGTTGCCATGATGATTGCGCCGCCAAATTGATGATTACCGCCAACCAGTAAAACTTTACCAAAAGTGCCCTTAAAACTTTCTTGTGGTCGGGGCTTAATCACTTTGTTTAAGATTGATTCATCAAGTTTTTTCATAAAAATTGACACTCCTCCGAGTTTGTGAATGAAAACGATTTAATCATATACAAAGCTATGGTATCATAATTAGTGAATAATTAATAATAGGAGGCAAATGTCATGACTGATTGGATGGAAAAAGCAAACGCACAGAAAGACGATTACCTAAAGGATTTAACCACTTTAGTTAAAATTCCAAGTGTTCGTGACGATTCTCAAGCAACTGCGGATGCACCACTGGGTTCTGGCCCAGCAAAAGCACTCCACGCTTTCTTGGAGATGGCTAAGAAAGATGGCTTTCGAACTAAGAACATTGATAACGTGGTTGGCTATGCCGAATGGGGTGAAGGTGACGAAACAGTTGCTATTTTAGCCCACCTAGATGTAATGCCAGCTGGTAATGGATGGGATAGCGACCCATTTGATCCAATTATTAAGGATGGCAACTTTATTGGTCGGGGTTCCTCTGATGATAAGGGACCTGGGCTGGCAGCATACTATGCTTTAAAGACTCTGAAAGATATGGGGGTCAAGTTCCACAAGAAGGTTCGTTTTGTAGCCGGAACTGATGAAGAAAATGATTGGACTGGTATGACCAAGTATTTTGAAACTGAACCAATGCCAGACTTAGGTTTCTCACCAGATGCTGAATTCCCCGTTTACAATGGTGAAAAGGGAATGTTCTCTATTAAATTAGATATTGCCGGCGGTAACGAAGGTGATGATGTCCTAAAGTCATTTAAGTCTGGACTACGATTTAATATGGTTCCCCGTGAAGCCGACGTTGTGGTCGAAGTTGAGGATAACCAGGCCGTAATGGACGCATATACTGATTTCTTGGACAATAATCCGGTTACCGGGGAAGCTTACGAAGATAAAGATGGTTTACATCTCGAAATGATCGGTAAGGCTGCCCACGGAATGGAACCTGAAAAGGGAATTAATTCCGGAACGTACATGGCAAAATTCTTGCAACAATTGAAGCTCGGTGGCAACGCTAAGAACTTTGTTGACTATATTGCTAACTACCTCCACCTTGATGATAGAATGAAAGGCTTTGATGGTGCCTTTACTGATGATGTAATGGGCGACCTAACAATGAATGCCGGAATTATGAACTTTGACGGTCAAAAGGGTGGCCACTTAGACATGAACTTCCGGTTCCCAAAGGGCATTACACCAGATGATATTCTAAATAAAGTTAAACCAGTAGCCGCTGACTTTAACATTGATGCACACTATGATACTTTCCACGCACCACACTTTGTTTCACCAGATGATCCAATGGTAAAGACACTTATGAAGTCATACATTGATGTTACTGGTGATAAAGATGCTAAACCAGAATGTATTGGTGGACGAACTTTTGGACAATTAATTGATAATGGGGTTGCTTTTGGTGCGTTAATGCCAGATACCCCTAACACAATGCACCAAGCCAATGAATATCAACCAGTTGATGATCTTGTTAAGTCTATGGCAATTTACATGCAAGCAATTCATGACTTAGTTGCTGATGAATAAAGGAGAGATGACAATGGCAGAATACAAAAACGTACTAGTAGGAATTGATGGTTCCAAGCAATCAATTATGGCGTTCCACAAGGCAATTGATATTGCCAAGCGTAACAACTCTAAGCTTCATTTATTAAGTGTGGTTAATGGCGAACATTACCCAACAGCAGCTGGTTACGGTATTATTGATCGTGACATGTATGATGCTGCTGTTGAACGGATGAAGAAGACGTTGGCAGAATTAGAACAAGAAGCTAAGAAAGCTGGATTAGCTGAAGTTGATACAACGGTCATGGTTGGCAATGCTAAGCTGGCAATTACCGACCAATATCCAAAGAAGCACGATGTGGATTTAATTGTCGTTGGTGCTACCGGATTAAATGTGATCGGTCGTATTATCGTTGGGTCAACAGCTGCATACGTTATTCGTCATGCACCATGTGACGTTACAGTTGTTAAGACTGACGAAAAGAATCAGCCAGTTAAGGTTGAAGACGTTAGTTATCCAGAAATTTAACATGACCTTTTGAACTTAAGTATTATCATCTTTTACTTATCTTTGCATAAGTAAAGCGACGATAATGCTTTTTTGTTCATTTAAAATTTTGATTAGGGATAATTTTAGCTCCCCAGTAGCTATAAATAGTGTTATCATTATCAATGTTATTGTTACACAATTGTAATAAAAATTTCAGACATTGGGAGATTGACAAATGGATACAAAAGGCAAAGTTGCATCTGGAATTGCTGTTGCACTTGTCATTATTCTTGGAGGTTCCTACTGGCATCAAAGTACTCATTTTAATAAGAATACTTCGATTAATGGAATTAACGTCGGGGGACTTACCAAGCAAGCAGCATATGACAAGGTTGCCAAAACAAAATTGAGCAATGATGTTTACCTGGATGGTAAATTAATTTACGATGGAACAAAAGTTAGTGCTGGTTATACTTCAGCAGATCAGAATAAATTTAAAGAAGCAATGCATAAGCAGTTTACACTTTTTCCAAGTAGTAAGGCTCGCGATATAAGAATTGTTCCTTCTGAAAGTAATGCTTCGCGAACTGCTGAAATGAAGAAGGCGGTTAGTTCTAAGATCAATAATCTTAACACTACCCGGAAGGCACCTGTAAATGCTAAAGTAGTTTGGCAAAACGGTAAAGTTACTACTACTAAACCACGAAAGGGAAATCAATACGACCAAAAACGCTTAATGAAGCAACTGGATCAACGGGCATATGACCCGACAATTCATTTAGATAAGTTGTACACCCAACCACTGGGCGCAAGCAGTTCTGAAATTCAAAAGCAGAAAACTAAGTTAAGTAAACTTAATAATCGTTCTGTAACTTATAAAGTTGAAAATTCAAGCTACAAGTTAAGCAGTAAGGATGTTTTAACTAAGGTTACGTATGAAGATGGTAAGTATACTTTTGATACACATGCTTTTAAACCAGAATTAAAGAAAATCAATAAAGAAAAAGCAACACTTGGCAAGTCATTCAAGTTTAAGACTCATTCTGGAAAAGTGATTGACACTGCTAAGGGCGGTAGCTACGGCTGGAAGATTAGTGATACCAAAGCAAGCAAGACATTGGGTAATGCCCTCTTGAATGGCACTAAGACGGTTGAAGCTAAGGATGATATTTACGGTGAAGGTTATTATACTGGTGGTCTAGGTTACGGTGTTACTGCTAACCATGGATTAGGTAATACTTACGCTGAAGTATCAATTGCTGACCAACACGCTTGGTTCTACCGTGATGGTAAAGAAGTCTTCAGTGCAGATGTTGTTACTGGAAAGCAGAGCAGTGGCGATGCTACCCCTAAGGGTGTTTGGTACATTATGTATCAACAAAGTCCATCTGTATTGAGAGGAACTGGAGATAGTGGAAAGTCATACACTCAACCAGTTTCCTACTGGTCTGCCTTTACTAACGGTGGGGTTGGTTTCCACGATGCTAGTTGGCGGAGCAACTGGTCAAAGAGTGCCTACTTAAGTGATGGTTCTAACGGATGTGTTAACATGCATCCTGGTGATGCCGGAGAGGCATATCGAGCAATTAAAGTGCATGAACCAGTAATTGTATATTAAATCGGCAGATTGTAAAATTTAAGTTGAACATTTAAGTGGACAGAAAAACCCATCAAGGTCTTTAATGGTGTTACCACAACATTCCATTAGAAAGAAGGACCTTAATGGGCAC
>NZ_JACJKU010000099.1 GCF_016901675.1 Limosilactobacillus coleohominis | reverse complement strand
GGGCAGAGGATTTAGGGTTAGATGAATATTTTGATGGTGATGGAGTAAGCGTTGTTGAATGGGCACAATTCGCTGAAGATGAATTACCAGATGAATTTCTAGCAATCACTTTTAAACGAACCGATGACGAAAGCAAGCGTATTTTAACTTTTGATCCGCGAGGACAACATTTTCAACAAATGGTGGACCAATTATGAAAGATGACGAAGTTACCCTAAAGGCCCCAGCATTAGAAGATGCTTCCTCAGTATTGAAATTGCTTCGGCAAATTAATAACGAAACCAGCGTTGTAATGATTCCTCATTTAGATAAAATATCTGTTGCGGATGAAGAAGTCAGTTTAGAGGAAATTAATGAGCGTAGTGATTGCTTTGTACTCTTAGCAGTTCTTAACCAGGTCCCAGTAGGAATTGTAACGATTACCAAGTTAGATGGTCAGGACAATGCTGGTGAATTAGGAGTAGCAGTACTAAAAAAATATTGGTCACAAGGGATTGGCTCATTACTGATAGATGAAGCGATTTATTGGTTTGAGAATTTTAGTTCAATTGAGCATTTGGTCCTAGATGTTTTTAGTGATAACCAGAGGGCCATCCATCTTTATGAAAAATTTAACTTTGTAAAAACTGGCCAGGTGGAAGAAAAAGATAGTAATGGAAAAAGGCGATTGGCCTGGTTAATGGAATATTGTGGATAAGGTTGCGTGATAGAATCGGCTATGATTCTGATTTAGTGACTAAATAAGTAGAGACCTAGCGTTCGGTTTAACGATCGTTAGGTCTCTATTGTTGATGATAAACTATTTGCATTTAATGATTGTTAAAAAGTCTAAAGGCGCAAGCACTACCCAATCATTTTAATAAATGGCTTAATTTGTTGGGCACCAAATTGCTGCGCTTGATGAATTAGAATGTCGGCACATGCTTGGGCATCATCAAGGGCATTATGGTGATGATTCAACTCAATATTCAAAGCGTCTGCGACAGTATTGAGTTTATGGTTAGGCAGGTTGGGAAATAGTTTTTGACTAGTTCGTAAAGTATCTAAAGTTTGATAAGCCGGAAGAGTGATTTGGTAATGCTGAAGGGTATTTTTTAAAACACTATTGTCGAACGTTGCGTTGTGAGCAATAACCAACTTATCTGGCGTGAAAAATGGGTTAATGTGTTGCCAAATATCCGGAAAGGTAGGAGCGTTCACAACATCGGCCTCATGGATGCCATGAATTTGAATATTACGCCAGCTGAATGGAGTTTGCGGATTAATTAATGAATAAAATTCGTCAACTATTTGGTTATGACGGACAACAACCAATGAGAGTGAACATGCGCTGAAACGCTTTGCACTGGCAGTTTCAAAATCCATTGCAATAAAGTTCAAGTTGAATCTTCCCTTCTAAATTAATGTTATAATTTCAATAGTTTTTAAATCTAATTTTATAATGATACAATATTGGATATCAAGAAGAAAAGGACTAATAATATGGCTGAAAATATTGCAACAACTTTTCCTGAATATAATATTAAGCAGGATGAACTTCTTTCAAAGTATACTTTTACTCATACTGGGGGACCAGCAGATTGGCTAGCCTTCCCTAAAAATGTTGATGAAGTTCAAGAGTTGGTTAAATATGCTAAGGAACATCATTTGCCAATTACCGTTTTAGGAAATGCCAGCAACCTAATTGTTAAAGATGGTGGGATTGCTGGGTTAGTGTTAATCTTAACAGATATGAAATCTATTGTTGTTCATGGCAATACTGTGACAGCTGATGCTGGGGCAGCTTATATTGACGTGACAATTGCTGCTCGTGATCATTCGTTGAGCGGAGTTGAGTTTGCTGCTGGGATTCCTGGAAGTGTCGGTGGTGCTGTATTTATGAATGCCGGTGCTTATGGTGGCGAGACCAAGAATGTAGTTTCAAAAGCTACGGTAATGGATCGTGATGGCGAAATTTTTGAACTTAATAATGAAGAACTCGACTTTGGGTATCGTCATAGTTCAGTTCAAGATCGCAATTTAATTGTTCTTTCAGCAGATTTTGCGGTAACTCCAGGAGATTACGACACAATTAAGGCTGGGATGGACGATTTAAATGCACGGCGGGCTGCTAAACAGCCATTGGATTTACCATCTTGTGGAAGTGTATTTAAACGACCAAAGGGCTATTTTGCCGGCAAACTAATTCATGATTCTGGATTGCAAGGGTACACCTCAGGGGGAGCTCAAGTATCCACAAAACATGCTGGCTTTATTGTAAATATCGATAATGGGACAGCAACCGATTACTTAAACGTTATTCACCATGTTCAGAAAGTAGTTAAGGAAAAGTTTGGGGTTAATTTAGAAACTGAAGTACGAATTATCGGGCGCGATAAGTAAAACAACCTAAGATTAGTTCAGAACGATTTGATGTCGTTCTGAACTTTTTTGTTACTCTAAAGATAGAGCTAAGGTCGTACATAGCCCCAAGGACTACGAGTCCGTATTAAAAAATGACCTCCGCTATCTTTGATTTGATATTTTACTTTTAGGTTGTGGAACTATGAGTTCGTGTATTTAGGAAATGAATTACAAATCTAGGATAGTGGTAATACCTAGTTCTATTTTTAGAAAGGAAGTCTTCATATGGCTGATGTATTTGCGTTAGATGTTTCAATGGGCAAAAGCTATTGTGTTTGGTATCGAGACCACCACTGTTTAAAAGAGTTTGAACTACCTCATACTAACGAAGGCTTTAGTAAATTGTTGGGCATCATTAAGCAGTCACAAAACCCGACGGTTTATTTTGAAGCGACCGGAGTTTATTCTCGGGTAGTGGAACGTTTTTGTGAGATGAATAAACTTCACTTTTGTCGCCGTAACCCACTAGAGCTTCATTTGAAATCTGAAAGTCTCCGACGCGTAAAAACTGATCTGAAAGATGCCCATCGGATTGCCTTGTCTGTCCAGGACCATCACTTTCGTCTAACCGTTCCCTGGGCAAAGAATTATCGTCGCCTTCATGAACTTAGTCGTTTCTACAATCAGCTGAACGCTGATTGGACTTATCGTTTAAATCACCTTCATACGGCACTTGAACAGACTTTTCCAGAACTTAAGCAGCTTTTTGTAAATCGAGCTTCCAAGCTTGCACTAAATATCGTTGAGTTGTTCCCTCACCCCGCACTAGTTCAGCCTTATTCAAGAGTTAGATTAAAGAATCTTCTAATGTCCGCTACTGATAAAAAAATATCAAAGCCGAAGGCTTATAAATACGCCGATAAACTATTAAGTTTGGCGCAGAACGCTTACCCAGCAGTACCTAGTGACGCTATTCAGGTTGATGAAGTAAGATATTATGCTCGACAACTAATGGCTTTGACACAGCAGAAAGAGCAATTGATCAAACAAATGGAAAACACCGCCCAACGTTTGCCAGAATTCATGTTGTACTCTTCTTTTCCTGGAATTGGGGCACAAACTGCCGCTCAGTTAATGGGGGAACTGGGTGATATTAGCCGTTTTGATAACTCTAACCAACTCAATGCTTTTGTCGGTATCGATATCCGACGGTACCAGTCAGGTACTTACCAAGGCCAAGATCATATCAATAAACGGGGCAATCCGCTGGCTCGTAAACTACTGTATTTCACAGTTCTTAATATGATTCGCCAACAACATATCCGCTCTAATCACATCGTTGACTATTATTATCGTTTAAAAGAAAAACGACCTCATCCAAAATTGAATAAGGTCGCTTTAGTAGCTTGCATGAATAAAACGCTCAAATGTCTATTATCCATGATCAAGCATCAAGAAAAATACCACTATCGGTATACGGACTCAATGGTCCACATGAAGGCTTAAACGTCTCACAGTTTTAATATACACCAATTCTCGCTTCTTGGATAAGAAGCGGGCTAATTTAGTGTACGCTTCTTTTCTTCTAATTTATCTTGACTAATCGTAGGAAATGGGACTGTGTCATTAGTCAGACTACAATCATTAAATACGAACAGCGCAGTACAACAATGGGGCCTAGCATTCGGCAAACCGAACGCTAGGACCCTATTGTTGCTTGCGGGGGCGTGAAAACGAAGTCGTAAACGACTTCTGTCACGCTGTTATGAAGTGACCATTGTCAAG
>NZ_JACJKU010000098.1 GCF_016901675.1 Limosilactobacillus coleohominis | reverse complement strand
ATGGTAAAGAGTTCGCTAACTACCAGGCAATTGAGCAGCGAACTGGTACTCCGGTTTATTTTGCCCATGCTTATTCACCACATGAACGCGGTAGTAATGAGAACCGTAACCGAATTTTACGGCGCTTTATTCCCAAAGGCCAAGCTATTGAAGAGTTAAGCGATCACAAGCTAGTTCAAATTAATTGGTATCTGAATTCCCGACCACTTAAATGTCTTAACTGGCATACACCAATCGAGATCTTCCTACTTAATTTACGTCATTAAATTCGTTCAAGTTATTTCTTGCAATCTGCCACAATATAAAAAATCATCAAGTGTTTAGTATTTCCAAACGCTTGATGATTTTTTTGTTGATAGAGATTAAATTGTAAATCGTTACTATTGTCTAGCTTCCAATAACTGATTATTTAGTAATATCAGCGTTGAAGTACTTTTGAGATAACTTCTTAACAGTGCCATCCTTTTGTAACTTCTTCAATGCTTGGTTGTAAGAAGATTCAATAGCAGTGTCCTTCTTGTTAAAAAGAGCTGAAATCTTAGCAGGCTTTACTTCATTAGAAACATCAATCATCTTTAAGCCCTTAGTACTATTCTTCTTACTGTATGCGTACCAAGCTTCACGTGAGTTAACTGTCCCTTCAGCTCTTCCCTGCTTAACCATTGCAAGGGAATTACTAAATTCACCACTTGGAACAATGTTACCTTGGTACTTCTTAACAACATCCGCATTATTTGTTCCAGTACCAGCAACAATCTTCTTTCCCTTAATTTGCTTTAAGTTCTTAATGCTACTGTCTTTAGGAACAATCAAAACGTACCGTGATTGAATATAAGGAGTTGAGAAGTTGTACTTCTTTGCCCGTTCAGGTGTCTGAGTAATGTCATTCATTACGACATCATACTTGCCTGAACCTAAGCCGGCTACCAATGAATCCCACTTACTAGGAACGAACTTAGCTTTCAGCCCCATTTCCTTAGCAACTGCCTTTCCTAAGTCAACTTCAAAACCAGTTAACTTACCATCCTTCCGGTATGAGAAAGGAGAATACGTTCCTTCCAGTCCAATTGTTAATTCACCCTTTTGTTTTAGTTCTGAATTAACCTGTGATGATGAGGCGTGAATGCTACTAACCCCTGCTGCTGATCCTAGTGTTACTGCTGCCAATGTTAATAATACCTTTTTCCAAATTTTCATGTTAATATTCTCCTTTTATTTTAAGTTTTCCATTGTCATTGATGCGATAAAGTTCTTAATCCGTTCATTCGGGTTGTTTGAAGAAAAGAATTCTTCAGGAACACCATCATAAATAATTTCACCGTCTTCAACAAAGATAATCTTATTAGCAACTTGTTTAGCAAATGCCATGTTATGAGTTACGATTACCATCGATTGTTTTTCTTTAGCTAACTGTAAAAGAACTTTCAAAACGCTTAACTCTAACTCTGGATCCAGCGCTGAAGTTGGTTCATCAAGAAGCACATATTGTGGTTTCATTGCTAACGCCCGAGCGATTGCAACCCGTTGTGCTTGACCACCAGATAGTTCATTGGGGTACGCATCACTGTAATCGCCCATCCCCACTTTAGTTAAGAGTTCTTTTGCCCGTTGTTGAGCCTCTTTACTAGTCATCTTTAAGACTTGGGTAGGTCCTTCAATCACATTCCCCAGGACAGTTTTATGTGGGAAAAGATTATAATCCTGAAATACCATCCCCGTTTCTCGTCGAACAGCTAGTTTCTCCTTATTACTTACGCCATTGCTAAAGTCGATATGATGATTATTAAAGTCAAATTTGCCACTTTCTGGAGTTACCAGCAGGTTTAATGAACGCAAGATTGTCGATTTTCCTGATCCTGATGGGCCGACCATCACTGTTATTTTGCCTGCAGGAAAATCTAATGAAACATCCTTTAAAACCCGCTTATCACCGTAACTTTTATTAATCTTAGTTAGTTTCATTTATTCTTACCTCGTTTAACTAATCGTTACCCGACTACCTAATTTCTTTTCTAAATAGTGCTGAAGTGTCGAAAGAACCGTTGTGAATACTGCATAGATTATTGCTACCAGTGTGTACATCAGTAATGGCTGATAGTTTTCTGCAGCAATTTGTTGACTAACTTCAAACATTTCAAGAATGGTAATTGAAGCGGCCAATGAGGTATCCTTCACTAAGCTAATGAAGCTGTTAGAAAGTGGCGGTAAAGCAACTTGAAGTGCTTGGGGAATAATAATCCGCCACAAGATTTGCAGCCGTGTCATCCCAATTGCCTCGCCGGCTTCCCACTGCCCATTAGGAACAGAACTAATTGCTGCCCGGATCGTTTCCGATGCATATGCCCCGGTATTCAAGGAAAAAGTGATGATTCCTGCGGTAAAAGGTTGTAGCTTAATCCCATGAGGTAATATTCCTTTAATTCTTAGATACGGCAATCCAAAGAATACGATAAACAGTTGCACCAACAGTGGCGTCGAACGGAAGAGCCATACATAAAATTGAGCAATCCATTTAAGAATCATAAATGCCCCGTCCTGATGTGCAAGACGGATTAATGCGGTTAGCAAAGCAATTATTAATCCGAAGAAAAATGAAATTAGTGCTAGTGGGATAGTATATTTGAATCCCGCTGCAAGTAATTGGGGTAACGATGAACTAATTATTTCCCACATAGCTCGCCTGATCCTTTCTTAGTTAATCTAACTGGTTTAATGCTTGTTCTAAGTCGTCAATGATATCTTGAGGATCCTCGATTCCAACTGACAAACGAATAAGTTCATCCTTAATGCCGTTCTTTAAGCGGATTTCTCGAGGAATGGAACCATGAGTCATCACTGCTGGTACTTCAATCAAGCTTTCAATTCCGCCAAGGCTTTCTGCCAAGTCAATCAGTTGAAGGCTTTCAACAAATTTCTTAGCATCCAGTCCTTCTTGAAGTTCAAAACTAATCATTGCACCGAAATTGCGCATCTGCTTTGCTGCAATATCATGTCCTGGGAAATCAGGTAATCCAGGATAATATATTTTTGCAATCCGTGGATCGTTCTCTAGGAAGTTTACTACTGCAGTTGCGTTTTCTTGGTGAACCCGCATCCGTGCACCAAGAGTTTTAATGCCTCGTTGAAGGAGCCAACTATCATCTGGTCCTAATGTGCTACCAATTGAATTTTGCAAGAATGCCAATTCTTCAGCAATTTCTTCATCTGATGTTACAGCTAAACCTGCAACGACATCGCTATGACCGCCAAGATACTTTGTGGCAGAGTGGACAACAATGTCTGCGCCTAAAGTCAATGGTTGCTGGTTGTAAGGAGTTGCGAATGTATTATCAACGATTGTCTTAATGCCATGTTTCTTTGCAATACCAGCAATTGCTTTGATATCAGCGATTTGTAGCAATGGGTTTGTTGGTGTTTCAAAATAAACTGCCACTGTATTTCCTTGAATTGCCTTTTCAACTGCATCCAAATCTTGCATATCTACTACGGTAAATTCAAAGCCGAAACGCTTTAGGACTTTAGTAATCAATCGGAAAGTTCCACCGTAAACATCGCTACCAACAACGAAATGATCGCCTTGGGAGAAAAGTGAGAACGTTGCGTGAATTGCTGCTGAACCAGATGAGAAAGCAAAACCAGCAACCCCATGTTCCAATTCAGCGATTAACTTTTCTAATGAAGCACGGGTTGGGTTACCGGTCCGTGCGTATTCCCATTTTGGATTGTCACCTAGTGTATGTTGATGGAATGTTGATGAACGATAGATTGGAGTTGATACTGCACCAGTTGCTGGGTCTTCACTGTTACCACCATGAATTAGTTGTGTATTAAATTGCATAAGATTATCTCCTTTAAAAGTTCTCAAAATTTAGATCAAAAAAAGACGCAACTTCAAGATTTCTTGAAATTGCGTCTTATGAATTAACCTCGATACTATTAGCAGGCCAAATTAAATTTGGGTACGCCAAAACGTGGGTCGCATAAGACGCGATCAACAACAACATACAACAGCGTTAACAAATTGAATGTTATTCATGACGTTTTCCTCCTAACAATTGATGGTTAAAGATTAACTTATCTTTTGTAAGATGTCAACAAGATTTTTTAAACCTAAATTTCAAGAATAAGTTAGCCACTGGACTCAAATAAATAATACTGACCAATTGATTATTGGTTGATGGAGCTGTGATATCTCTTGGTAGAAAGCCTTACGATAG
>NZ_JACJKU010000097.1 GCF_016901675.1 Limosilactobacillus coleohominis | reverse complement strand
AAATTTGCAATTTTAAAGAGAAATATATATGTTACTAAAAATTAATTGGTATTGAACACGTTGATTGTTTAGTTAATTATTATCATACTTTTGATTATTAAATGGGGGATCAGTTGATGAAGCTATCGGTTGTTATGTCATCCTATAATGGTGAGCAATATATTAAAGAACAACTGGAATCAATCCAACAACAAGAAAAAAAGCCGGATGAGGTTTTAATAAGGGATGATGGTTCAACAGACCAAACAGTTGAAATTGTTCGTCAATTTATTAAGAAACACCATTTAGAAAATTGGCAAATTAAAGTCAATCAAAAAAATATTGGTTGGCGAGCCAATTTTATGGAAGGAATGCATGAAGCTCAAGGAGATCTAATATTTCTTAGTGATCAGGACGATATCTGGCTCCCAAATAAGTTAAAAGTTATGGAAAAAATAATGTTAGCTAATCCCCAAATTAATGTATTAGCATCTAACTATCAAAAATTTACGGAAAGTGGATTAGGTAGTGTGGGGCCATATTCTGCAGGCCATGATCTTAAAAAAATTAATCTATATAATAATTACATGGATGTTAAGGCGCCTGGCTGTACATATTGTGTTAGAAAAAACTTTGTTAACCCTATTTCTAAAGTCTGGGATAAAAATTATCCTCACGACGAGCTAGCTTGGTGTTTAGCATTATTTACAGATTCTTTATATCTTTATACAGAACCTCTAATTAAATGGCGTCAACACAGCACTAGCGCTTTTGCAAGAGAAAGTAGATCACTTAAGTCTAAAGCTAAGAAATATGATTGGATTAAAAGCTCTGTAATGTTTAATAATTCAGTTAATGACTTCTTGACTATTTTTCCTAATACATCTTCATTGGAAAAAAAGCAAAAGCTAATTAAGGCAACTGATCACTACTTACACTTAAGAGAAAAATTTTATGATAGTAAAAATATTATTTATGGAGTTCAATTATTAAAGTATTGGAACCTTTATCCACGCTATCGACAGTACTTACTTGACTGGTATTTAGTGTTTTTTAATCATAAATAGACAAGAAAAACTTGATCGATGTGTATATAAAAGAATTGGGATATTAATTAACTTAGGATACTCTAACTATACTAATGGAATAGTTGAGAGTATAATTATGTCATTTGCAAGAAATATATACGACTTTATGATGGTTTAGCAAATTAGTTATAAATTGGATGTTGTAATTGATAATTTGCTATTAGAGTAATAATTTAAGGAGTTTGTTATGCAAAAGTATGATTATCTAATAGTTGGTACGGGATTGTTTGGTGCCACATTTGCTCATGAAGCTGCTAAACGTGGTAAGCGTGTTAAGGTCATTGATAAACGTGACCATGTTGCCGGAAATATTTATACTAAAGAGATTGATGGAATCCAAGTTCATCAATATGGTGCACATATATTCCATACTTCAAATAAAAAAATTTGGAACTATGTGAACCAATTTGCTGACTTCAACCGCTATACTAACACTCCAGTAGCTAATTATAACGGTGAAATGTACAACCTTCCTTTCAATATGAACACCTTTAATAAGATGTGGGGAGTTCGTACTCCGAAGGAGGCTCTGGCAAAAATTAATGAACAACGGCAAGAAATGGCTGGAAAAAAGCCACAAAATCTTGAAGAACAAGCAATCTCATTGATTGGTCGGGATATTTATGAAAAACTCATTAAAGGGTATACTGAAAAACAGTGGGGACGAAAAGCAACTGAATTGCCTGCTTTCATTATTCGTCGTTTGCCTGTTCGGTTGACTTATGATAACAATTATTTTAATGACGATTATCAAGGAATTCCAATTGGTGGTTATACACAAATTGTTGAAAAAATGTTAGACAGCGATTTAATTGATGTAGAAACCGGGGCCGACTTCTTTGACAAGAAGGATGAGTACCTTAAAAGGTATCCCAAAATTGTCTTCACTGGGATGATTGATCAATTTTTTGATTATCGACTTGGCGAACTAGAATATCGGAGTCTACATTTTGAAACTGAAGAGTTAAATGAAGATAACTATCAGGGCAATGCCGTTATTAATTATACGGATGCGAAAACCCCATTTACTAGAATCATCGAACATAAACACTTTGAATTTGGTAAAGGTGATAAAAATAAAACAATCATCACTCGTGAATACCCGGCAGACTGGCATCGTGGTGATGAACCCTACTACCCAGTTAATAATTCTAAAAACAATAATTTGTACAAACAATACGTTGAATTAGCACAAAAAGATGCTAAGAATGTAATTTTTGGTGGTCGCCTTGGTCAGTACCGTTATTACAACATGGACCAGGTACTTGCAGCTGCACTAAAGATTGTTGATAAGGAGTTTGACAACTAACTATGAAGGTCATTAAAAACTATTTGTATAATGTCGTCTATCAAGTCTTATTGTTGATAGTTCCACTTATTACTGTTCCATACATATCTCGTGTTTTGGGACCGGATTTAGTGGGAATTAACTCGTATACAAATAGCTGGATGACCTTTTTTATGTTAATTGGTCAAATGGGAATTTCTTTATATGGTAATCGAGAAATTGCCTACCACAGGGAAAACAAGAAACGAAGATCAACCATTTTTTGGGGAATTGAATCACTGCAAGTGTTAACAATTCTTTTTGCGTTGGCTTTATATTTAACAGCAGTTTTTCTCTTTAGTACCACCTTTCAGCGCTATTTTTTGTTACAAACGTTTTGGATTATTGCAGCTGGTGTCGATGTTTCATGGTACTTTATGGGGATGGAAAACTTCCAACGAACTGTAACAAGAAATCTCGTTGTTAAAATTATTTCAGTTATTTTAATCTTTGTACTTGTTAAAAGCCATAATGATTTAGGTAAGTATATAGTTATTTTAGGTGGTTCTAACTTAGTCGGTAATTTAACTCTTTGGCCATATTTAAAAAAGGAAATTACCTGGATTCCGTTGAGAGATTGGGAACCCTTCTCTCACTTCTATCCTTCACTGTTGCTTTTCATTCCGACAATCACTACTCAAATTTATTTAGTCGTTAATCGTTTAATGCTTGGTAGGATGGCAACGCAAAATCAACTGGGTCAATTTGAGAATACTGATAAAATCGTTAAAGTTATTCTAGCTGTTGTGACAGCATCTGGGCAGGTAATGCTTCCACATATTGCTAATAAATTTTCAAATGGTAATATCAAAGGCGTTCGTGATAGTCTATATAATTCCTTTGACTTTATCACTGCGTTAGCGGTACCGATGATGTTTGGATTAATGGCAATCGCCGAACCGTTAGCTCCATGGTTTTTGGGACAAGCGTTTGCTCCTGCTGGAGAATTAATGGTGATGGAAGCGCCAATAATTTTGTTCATTGCATGGAGTAATGTAACTGGGACACAGTATCTAATGCCAGTAAACCGAACCAATGAATATACTATTTCTGTTTCCATTGGAGCTATCGTGAATGTTGTAGCTAATGTTTTTTTAATTGCGCTTTTTGCAGCCAAAGGGGCAGCTCTCGCTACAGATATATCTGAGTTAGCTGTGACTGCAGTTCAGTTATTTTATATTAGGACAACAATTAGTCGAAGAAGACTGTTTAGTTCGGTTTGGAAATACTTTATTTGTGGTTTAGTAATGTTTTTAATTGTCTTTCGACTTTCACACATTATTAGAATGTCGGTACCCAATCTTGCATTGGAAGTTATAGTAGGAGCTTTTGTTTATTTAGTTGGGATTTTTTTAGTGCATGCTCCGATTGTTGATCAAGCACTCCAACTAATTTTAAAAAGGAAAGAAAAGAGTAGGAGAAATCATTAATGGTGATGTATGTAATTACTCATAAACATTTTAATTACCAAAATTTACCTAATGGCTATGTTCCATTATTGGTAGGCGCTAATAAGAACGCTAACCCTGATCATTTTCTACAAGATAATAAAGGCGATAACATTTCTGACAAAAATGGCAGTTATTGTGAACTAACTGGATTATATTGGATGTGGAAGCATGGTGAAAATACAAATATTGGATTATCCCATTACCGAAGGTATTTTGCTGATTATTCCTCACGAAACCAGATGTATTTGAAATATTTATTCAGTGGTAATATAACTCCTATTTCAGTTACTAAATTAGATCAGGATTTAAAGGTTGGCTATGATTGGATAGTTACTGAACCAGATTATGGTGGGGAAGGAACATTATGGGATCAATATAATACTAACCACCATATTAAAGAT
>NZ_JACJKU010000096.1 GCF_016901675.1 Limosilactobacillus coleohominis | reverse complement strand
TTGATAATCCTCAAGGACACATCATTTTTACCCCTCACCAAATGGAATGGCAACGTCTTTCCGGCATCAAAATTGCAGACGAAGCAGAAGACGTTAATCGCACAGCCCGTGATCAATTAAATGCAATTGTGGTTTTAAAAAAGCACCATACCGAAATCTACACTAAAAACGAAACTTATCAGCTTCCTATTGGTTCAGCTGCCCAAGCCACTGGAGGAATGGGCGACACCCTTGCCGGAATGATTGGTGGATTTACAGCCCAGTTCCGTGATAATATTACTCAAGCTGCACTAGCCGCTACTTATGCCCATAGTGCGATTGCTGACCAAATTGCCGAAAACCAATATGTTGTTTTACCACACCAAATTAGTCAGGCCCTGCCTGCTTTCATGAAGAAAGTATCACTAATGGGACATGACCACGCGATTGGTTTTCACAGTTAAGGAGAATTATTATGAGTTCATTTCCATACAAAATTGTGGCATTCGATATGGATGGCACCTTCCTATCTGACGACAAGCGTTTTAATCGACCATTATTTCACCAGCTTTTAACGAAGATTCATGAAAATAATGGACATGTCGTGGTGGCTTCTGGTGACCCTCTGCAGTGTCTCTTGCGATACTTTCCCGAAGAACGCGACCAATTAACAATTGTTGCTGAAAATGGTGCTCAAATTGTTGATCAAGGACAAGAGATTATGGTTAAGACTCTTAATCCATCAGTAGCTCATGAAGCGATTCATTATTTAGTCCACACAATGCATATTGAACCGGTGATTTCCGGTCATCAACAGGGGTATTTCCCTAAAGATGCTGATCCACAGGTCATTAAACATTTGGCATTTTACTACCCTCAATACGAATTAGTTGACAACTTTGACAAACTACCAGATGATCAATTCTTTCAAATTTCCTTTTTGATTACTGACGATGCGGTAGCTCCTGCTGTCAACGAACTTTCTACACAATTTGGCGACCAACTTGTTGTTACTCCAAGTGGTAACGGTTCAATGGACCTTACTACTCCTGGCATCAATAAGGGATCTGCAATTCAAAGATTACTTAACCAATGGAGTCTAACCAGTGATCAGCTCATTGCGTTTGGCGATGGTGGTAACGATGTTTCAATGTTAAACTTAGCTGGCCGCAGCTTCGCAATGCCGAATGGCGGACAAGCAGTTCATGAAGTCGCAACAGATGAAGCGGTCGCAGATAATAACCATGATGGGGTTCTTAAGACCATCCAAACATTATTAAACATTTAATGATGTGCAATATCATACTGATTATTTAAATTTAAAATGCTTAAGGGGTTGGTTTATGCCACCCTCTTTTATTTGAAGGGAAGTGATTACCATCCACTATGAAATAATTATTAATCCAGCATCCGGGAGTGGTAAAGGTACTCAAGTTTGGAAAATAATTCAACAAGCTTTGCATGACCAGCATGTCTCTTTTTCAGATCACATTAGCCATTCAGCTGGCCAACCACGACAAATTGTTCTTCAACTTTTACAAAGTCCCGCCTTCCATCCGGACTGCATTATTGTCATTGGTGGTGATGGCACCCTCCATGAAGTCATCAGCGGCCTGATGCAAGCAAAACAAAATGTGCCGATCCCAGTTGCTTATATTCCTGTGGGTACTGGTAATGATTTTGCACGTGGCTATGGTATTTCCACTAACCCCACGCAAGCTCTTCAGCAAATCCTCAATAATCATCAAATTCACACCATTAACATTGGTAAATTTAAAAATAACGATGAACGTGGCATTTTTATCAATAATTTTGGAATTGGTTTTGACGCTGCAATTGTTCATCAAACTAATGCTTCGAAAATGAAGCGCTTTTTAAATCATCACCATCTTGGTAGTCTCTCCTATATCTCTAAAGCAATTGGAGTGCTCATTCATCAGCCTTCTTTTAATGTTCAAGTGACAGTTGATTCACATCAATACCACTTTCCAAATGGCTTTCTGGTTGTTAGCAGTAATCACCCATACATTGGCGGTGGTATTCAAGTAGCCCCTGATCAAAAAATTAATCAAACTGAATTGGAGCTGGTCGTTTTAGAAAAACACGATCCTCTATCACTGCTAGGGGCGATTATTCTATTCGCTATTGGTAAGGTTGCCCATTCCCGCTTTGCTCATATTTTTCGGGGAACTACTATTAAATATCAAGTCTCCCCAGCTCAACACGGGCAAATAGATGGGGAAGAACTATCACCGCAATGTTTTAATCTTCAATTATCCTGCTCCTCCTACCCATTTTGGGAAGAACCTCTATAAACACAAAAACACCAGAAATCATCAAAATTGATGGTTTCTGGTGTTTAATTTTTACCTTCAACAATTATTTAATATGCAATTTCACACGTAATGATTCCATCCGTGGTCCTAACAAATTATCAGCTAAGCGGTAACGTAAGGCGAGATAAATAAAGACTAGCATCCCAACAATTACACCTGGAATCAGTGAGAAGAAAGCAGTGTATCGACCATACGGACTGACAATCATGCCGATTAATAACATCACTACTTTGACAATCACAAACATAATGATTGAAAAGCCAAGAATCTGATTCGTTGATTTAGCCATTTCATTAAAGTGTAAGTTAAACTCCATGTTGAAAGAGTGCAAGATGAGATAATTAACTACCATCATTGCCAATCCAGTGGCTAATAATGGTCCTAAACCTTTAACAATCATCATACATGGAATCTGTAAGATGAACTTGATGATAACCCCTACTCCTAAGTAAGTCATCATCCGCTTATTTTCAGAAATCCCCTGCATCATTGCAGCAGCAACAGAGTACATTCCTAATGGAATGGCCATAAATGCTGCAAATTCCAAAACAGTCACTCCAGCCGCATCATAACGGTAGAACACAGTATAAATTTGTTGTGCAACGGCAGCTAACCCCATCGAAGCAGGAATCATCACAAAGTAGAACAGCGTTAATGCATTTTCAATTTGTTTCCGGATTCCCTCAGTATCATTTTGCGCCCGCGCTTCAGACAATAATGGAATTGCCGTAGCAGCCATACCAGTCGCAAAAGAAATAATGATCATGTACAACTTATTCGCGTTAAATGAGAACAGTGCATAAACTGCATTAATCTGATAATTAGTGTAATGACCTAACATCCGCATGATTGGCGGAAAAGTATATTGGTCAATTAATTGAAAAATAATGATTCCTGATTCAATCACAATAAACGGAATTGCTTGGTAAATAATCTTAAAAATCAAGCTAAAAGTGGAAACACTAATATCCCGTTTCCCTCCTTGAACCAATTCATTCATTTCTCTGCGGTGATGCAGGTAAGCACTTGTAAGCACAATAATGGCTCCAATGGCACCGATAAAGGCAGCAAATGTTGATTGAGTAACTGCCACCACCCAGCTGCCTTTTTGAATCTTCATTACAAAGAATGTCGCAGCCAGCATATAGATTACCCGGAATACCTGTTCAACAAACTGTGACATCGCAGAAGGTGCCATCCAATTATATCCCTGCAGAAATCCACGGGTGATGCTCATTGGTGGAATCACCAACACGGCCCAGGCGAGCGATCGAATAACAGGAATCACGTTAGGATCACCAGCAGCTAAAATGCCAGCCGCCCCAAACATAATAATTGAACAAATAATCCCCATCGCCATGGACACATACATTCCTGAATGGTAAAGGTGGCGACTAACTCCATATTCATCCAACCCATTATAATGAGCAACCATTTTAGAAATTGCAGAAGGAATTCCAGCTGTTGCCACTTGTAAAAAGATACTATAAATATTGTATCCCTTGGCAAATAATGCGTTCGCTTGGGTACTGTAAGTTCCGAGCCATGTGACCCATGGAATGACATAAAGAGCCCCAATCAGCCGGGAAGTTACACTACCTGCTGTCATCCAAGCGGAACCAGTGACCATTTTGGCCTGAGCGTTCTTGGAAGCCGATTCCGTTTGATGACCAGTCGCATTCTCTCCAGTCTTCATATTTTCACCTTTTTCAAATTAAATTTAAATTTTCAAACAATCTTTACCATTTTATCCTTTATCTGCTCGTGAAGCAATGAGATTTGAAATTCCTTAATATTCATCTAAGTCCGTTGTAATTGCTTGAACTTGTACTCCATCCGTTTGGAACTCTTCAATTACCTTTTCCAGATCCGTTGGTTGAGGGACTTCTTCATGGTGACTTTCCAAATCAATCACTGTTAAAGCCAAGCCAATTTCAGCCCGCATGAGTG
>NZ_JACJKU010000095.1 GCF_016901675.1 Limosilactobacillus coleohominis | reverse complement strand
GAAGAATGCTCAGCGACGATTTAAAGAAAGAAATCAAAATGAAGAAGATTAAAGAAGTAATTGTTGTCGAAGGTAAAGATGACACGAAGCAAATTCAACGAGCAGTGGATGCAGACACTTTTGAAACCAATGGTTCTGCCTTGTCATCGTCAGATATCGAGCAACTAAAAAAGCTGCAAAAGACCCGGGGCCTCATTATTTTTACTGACCCTGACTTTAACGGCGAACGCCTGCGCAAAATGATTAGTCAGGCCATTCCGGGAGTAAAACACGCCTTTATTCGCCGTGATCAAGGTATCCCAACAGAAGCCCATGGCAGTTTGGGGGTCGAACATGCTACTCAGAAGACAATCTTGAATGCGTTAGATAGTCTATATACTGAAGTAGAGGCTCAGGAGCCCATCTTTGATCGTCGTGATATGGTTGATGCAGACTTGGTAAGCGGCCCTGCTGCCCGCTATCGACGAGAACGGTTAGGACAACTCTTAGGAATTGGTTACGGGAATGGTAAACAGATGCTGAAACGACTCAACGTTTTTCGCATTACACGCGATCAGTTTGAAAGGGCAGTTCAGCAAATGAATCAGGAGGAACGAAATGGCTAAGGCAGACATTGGAAATGCACAACGGACCAAAGAGATTATCAAAAAGTATGGCGTGCGTGCCAAAAAGGGCTTTGGTCAGAACTTTTTAACTGATTTAAATGTACTGACTGGAATTGTCAATGCGGCTAATATTTCTAAAAATGATAATGTCATTGAAATTGGGCCAGGTCTTGGTGCATTGACAGAACAACTTGCCAAGGCTGCTGGAGAAGTGGTTGCTTTAGAAATTGATGAGGATTTACTGCCGATACTGGCGGATGTTTTATCACCGTATGATAACGTCAAAGTTATCAATCAGGACGTGCTGAAGGCTAATCTGCCTGAACTAATTCAAAAGGAATTCACTGATCCAACTAGGCCGATCAAAGTGGTAGCCAATTTGCCATATTACATTACTAGTCCAATCTTGATGGGGCTGTTAAATAGTTCTGTTCATTGGGATGCTATTTGTGTCATGATGCAAAAAGAGGTTGCGGAGCGGCTTACGGCTAAAGTTGGCACTAAAGAGTATGGTTCATTAACGTTGGCTATTGAGTATTTAATGACCGCACGATTAGCATTTGGAGTATCACGACATTCGTTTGTACCAGCGCCAAATGTTGACTCGGCAATTGTCGTATTAGAGACACGGCAAGAGCAGTTGGCGGTCCAGCCATTTAGTCGACAAAAACTATTTAGCTTCATTAAGGCCTGTTTTGCCCACCGTCGCAAGAACTTATGGAATAATTTGAAACCAGTTGTGGGTAAAGATAAGGAACGACAAGCGGCGGTTAAAGAGATTTTAAGTCAGTTAGACATTGCAACGACGGACCGCCCTGAAACGCTCAATTTAGAGCAATTTATCCGTCTAGCTAATGCGTTGCATGCACAGAACTTAATTTAATTAAAAGGAGCTTCAAGTGTTCTTTATTGAGAATGTTTGAAGTTCTTTTAAGGTTGTCAAATAATTCAGCTTGTTCCCTAAAACAGCAGGAGTTTATCACTTGCCAACCCGTTTGAAGCAAGTTACTATAATAAGAAAAATGATATCAGACGAGGAGGGGGGAAAGCGTGATTGTTACAGAAAAAGCACCGGCCAAGATCAACTTGTCCCTGGATACACCGATGCGTTATCTAGACGGTTCACCACAGTGGGACATGGTGATGAATTCGATTGACTTAGCCGACTACATTACCATTGATATTCATGATCATCCTCAAACGATTGAAGTCTGCACCGATAGTGGCTTTTTGCCAAATGATCAACGCAATCTAGCCTACCAAGCAGTTCATATTTTAAAAACTCGTTTTCACCGTTCCGAAGGGGTCACAGTTAAGATTAAAAAGAATATTCCAGTAGCGGCTGGACTAGGTGGCGGTTCATCAGATGCTGCAGCGGTATTGCGGGGATTGAATCGTGGGTGGCAACTCGGCTTGACATTAGATGAACTAGCACACCTTTCACTAACGATTGATTCGGACGTTCCATATTGCATCTATAATCATACGGCGCATGTTACTGGTCATGGTGAACAGGTAACCCTCCTGCCGTCATGTCCTCATTATTGGGCGGTGATTGCTAAACCCAGCGTTAGCGTCTCAACCCCGATTATTTTGAAACAAATTAATTATGAACAACTGGAACATCTTGATAATCAGGGCTTGCTAGATGCTATTCATCAACAGGATTGGCAAGCTGCCTTTGCAAAAATGGGTAATGTTTTAGAGTGTGTAACCATGCAAGAATATCCTAAAATTAAGAAATTAAAAGATGGGATGCTCCGTCTTGGAGCTGATATGGCTCATATGAGTGGCACAGGGCCCACAGTTTTTGGTATTTGCCATAGTGAGTCCCGTGCTAAGCGAATTTATAATAGTATGCGTGGTTTTTGCACCGAAGTGTATTTGGTTATGCTTCTGTAATCAGGAATTATTTCATCACGAATGGTTCTCGCCGTCTAATTAGAGATGGCGAGTTTTTTGTATTCTTGTTTAGAGTTGAGAAAAGCTTTCGATAAAATTTATTCTTGCTAATGTCCCGTAGTTTCGGTAATATATTCTTTGCGAGTTAATAGTAATGATTACTATTTAGAAAAAGGAGATCTGATATGAATAAGAAACGATGGGGATTAGTGGGACTAATTAGCTTACTGGTAATCGTTCTGGTTTTAATGATTACCGGCTGGCAACCAAATCAAAAGCGTCAGCAACGACCGATTCGGGTGGTTACTAGTTTGAACTTTTACGGAGAAGTGGCACGAACAGTTGCTGGAAAATATGGTGAGGTCCAATCCTTTATTAATAGTGGGAGCGTAGACACTCATGATTTTCAGCCATCAACAAAACAGGCCCGCCAGTTAAGTCACGCTAATGTGGTGATTGAAAACGGCCTCGGTTATGATGAATGGGTCAACAAAATGGTTCATGCGGCTGATGGTCACCAAAGGGTTATTAACGTTGGTCAGGATGTTGCCGGAAAAAAATCCGGTGATAACGAGCACGTTTGGTATGAGCCAACGACAATGAGCAGATTAGCACAGCAACTGGCCCAACAATACAGTAAAATTGACCCATCCCATCGTCATTATTATCATCAACAGGCAAAGCGTTATCAAAAACAATTGGCAAAGTTAAATGCTACGATTGAACGAGCAAAGCGAAATGCTCAAGCAGGTAACCGAGAAGTCTTAGTTAGTGAACCAGTGTTTGATTATGCATTGAAAAACATGGGTTACAAAATTCAAAACGAACGCTTTGCTAAAGTGGTAGAGGATGGTAATGACCCTTCACCACAGGAAATTACCCAGATTCAGTCAGCAATTCGTAATCATGAAGTGGCTTTCGTGGTCAATAATAAACAGGAAAGCAATTCTACAGTGAGAAACATGGTCAAGCTGGCAAGGCAACATGATATCCCGGTCTTAAACGTAACCGAGACCAAACCAGCCCACCAGACTTACGTTGAATGGATGCAGAGCGAATATGATTCGTTAATTCAAATTCAAGAAAGGAGCAAGTAAGGTGTCTTTAGTATCTGTCGATGACATTACGTTATCATACGGTGATCAACCGGTGATTCAAGACTTGAGTTTTGAAATTAACAAGGGCGATTTTCTGGTCATGGTTGGTGAAAATGGGGCCGGTAAAACTACAGTAGTTCGATCGTTACTTGGGGAGCTGAAACCTCGAGAAGGTGAAATCATTAAACAACGTCACTTGAAAATTGGTTATGTGCCACAGTTTCGCAATTTACCAACAAACTATCCTTTGTCAATCAGGGACTTCGTGGGACTAAATTTAATGCAGTCTCATTTGCCGTGGCTAACCAGTGCAGAACACCATCGTCTAGACCGGATTATTCGAGAAACTAACTTGTCTAAAATTGCTGGTCGGCCGTTAGGGTTAGCCTCTGGTGGAGAAAAGCAACGAGCTTATTTAGCGCAAGCATTGGTTGATCGTCCGCAACTGCTCATCTTGGATGAGTCAACAGCAAGTTTGGATAATGAGATGAAGTATGAATTATTGGATTTGGTAGTCAAATTTCAACAAAATGGTTTAAGCGTGTTGTTTATTACCCATGATTGGGATCTTGCCAAACGTTATGGGAGCCGTTATTTGCAGTTATTACCAAATGGTGCCTATCAAGAGGGACCAATTAATGAACTACCATCATTAATTGGTCCCTCTTGATAGGCACCATTTGGTAATAACTGCAAATAACGGCTCCCATAACG
>NZ_JACJKU010000094.1 GCF_016901675.1 Limosilactobacillus coleohominis | reverse complement strand
TATCTGAATTCACGGCCTCTCAAATGTTTGAACTGGCGAACTCCAATTGAGATCTTCTTGCTTAATCTGCGTCATTAAATTTGTTCAAGTTATTTATTGCAATCTGCCAGATAAAAATAAACTTTCTTTCTTTTTGCGTCATTAAATAACGAGCGCAATTTTTAAGGAGGAAATGTAAATGAAAATTTCAAAATGGCAAAACTATATGTTATGTGTTTGTGCAATTGGTGGAGTGATGATGGTTAGTCCAGTTAAATCAGTAATGGCAGCTGACAATAGTAATCAGGTGACTGCTACTAAACAGGACAAGCTGGCGGTGACTACTCAACGCATTTTAGAACTTCATTCAAAAGACGGCAACGTAAATGATACACAGCAATCTAAAGTTGAATGGATTAAACAAGCACAGGATGGTTCGTACGGGCCCACTAGATTTAGCATCCCTATATTTGATGGTTATGATACTCCTGCAAAGGGAATGCCGAATTCATTGTCACACAATGAAAATCCCAACATTCCACTAACGATTTATCATATTGATTTTTACAAGGCGAATGAACACTTTGATCATAATCAGGCATTATGTCAAGTTGATTTAAAAGATGAACATGACCGAGTTGTAGTCCGCCACATTTATAACGTTCCATATGACAGATCAATAAAAGTTAAATTAACTGCTCCTAAAAATATGGAATTTATCAAAAAAGCTGATAGTGAACCGTTAATTACAGGAAGTTATAAATTTAATCGAACCATCAAAGTTCGTAACGTTAATCCAGAGTTAGGCATTAATGCTGAAAAAGAGCCTTCTGTGCAAACACCACAAAAATCATCAGTTGAGCATCCTAGTCAGTAAACCCAAACAGCAGGTCCACAAACTGTAGATGAGGGAACTAATACCCAGTCCGTCACGGTTGCAAATGAAACAACATCAACGGATAACTTACTTGAACATCCTGTTAATCAGGATAAGAGAACGATGACTGAACAACCCGTTAAGCATCTCGTTGATACAGGAACGGAAATAGCATCACCAGCTGTTCAATATGAAGCTGTAGAAGTTAATACTATGATCAGTAAATCAACAACTAAAGATAGTGGGACGATGACGGATGAAAAGGTTCTTCCATCTGTTTCAGACAGCAGTACAATGACCGACTTCGATCAAGGTCGTCCTCAATATCAAAACATGGCTATCCAAACGGAAATTAATCATCGATTTATGGTGGATACCGGTGTAGGAGAAGATAACATTATTACATATTCTCAGGACGATAGTGTAATGACTGATCAAGTTCTCCCAAAGAAATTAACAGTTGATGAATCTACCAATACAGATGTCATTTCAATTCCATCATCCTCAGTAAATGTCGATCAATTAACTCAAACTTTGCAAACTAACAGGGCTAAGGAAGAAGTAAGAAATTTAACCGCTACAAAAGCATATGAAAGCAAAATAACTGAATTTGACAAAAAAGGCCTTTCATTATCATCACCTTCCCATCTTAATGATGAAATGAGCCAACGGCACACAGTACCATTTGCTAAAACAAACTCAGCAAAGCGCAAGGCATCCTCACAAGAGTTAGCAACCTTGTCTGAGTATAACCATCCATTTACTAGCCATCAAAAAAAGACGTCTAAATCTAAAAATGAGAAACTTCCTCAAACCGGGAATCACGCCGGTCATCTTGTAGTTGCTTGTGGCGTTACACTATTATCCGTTTTGGGACTCTTTAAAACCGGCAAACGTCATTAATTTTCTTACTTGCATTCTCATTTTTCTAATGATATCCTAATGTAGACGATTATCTAGGAGGTTGAAGTAATGCAATTACATACTGTTCATTTATATTCAACTTCCACCTCAACCAAAGTTGTATAACTAGTTGGGGGATTTAATATTACAAAAATAACGGATCTTCCAATCATCAGATAGATGGTCGAAGGTCCGTTTTTTGGAAAATGAGGGATTTTATGAAAAATGAGCAGCAACCCCAATTGAAACGGTCGATGACTCCTGCCCAAATGGAAATGATTGCTATTGGTGGGACGATCGGTTCTGGATTATTTATGGGGGCAACGTCAACTATTAAGTGGGCTGGACCATCAGTTTTACTTGCTTATGCATTTGTCGGCGTCGTGTTATATGGTGTAATGCGTGCGTTAGGTGAAATGATCTATATCAGTCCGGGAACTGGATCATTTGCAGATTATGGAGCAAAGTATATTCATCCGCTAACTGGTTACCTGGTTAAGTGGAGTAACGTTTTTCAGTTTATCATTGTTGGAATATCGGATATTATTGCCATGACCCAGTACCTAAATTATTGGTGGCCAAATCTTCCTGACTGGTTATCAGGAATTGTGATGATTATTTTCCTAACCTTAGCCAACTTAGCGTCTGCGAAAGCCTACGGACGACTTGAATTTTGGTTTGCAATGATTAAGGTGGTCACAATTATCGTCATGATTATTATTGGGCTATTGGTCATTGTAGTTGGACTGGGTAATCACTGGCATCCAGTCGGTATTTCAAACCTTTGGAGCCACGGTGGATTTTTCCCTAACGGCTTAAAAGGATTCATCTTTTCAATGGCGGTCATTGCCGGGTCATATCAAGGAATTGAATTACTTGGTATTACGGCTGGTGAATCAGCTTCACCACGCCATGCGATTGTTAAATCAGTAAAATCCGTACTTTGGCGAATTTTAATCTTCTACATTGGTGCCATTTTCGTGATCGTTTCTATCTATCCTTGGAACCAATTAAAGGCCGTTGGTTCACCATTCGTTGAAACGTTTACTAAGGTCGGTATTACTGGAGCAGCAGGAATCATTAACTTTGTTGTTCTAACTGCTGCACTTTCAGGTGCTAACTCAGGAATTTATTCAGCTAGTCGGATGCTTTTCAAACTAGCAATTGATAAAGAGGTTCCAGCATTCTTTGGTAAATTATCAAAGCGGGTAGTGCCAAACGTAGCAATTGTTACGATCTCTTTCTGGATTTTTTTAGGGTTCATTGTTAACTTCATTTTAACTTCTGTTAACTCCGCTTCTAAGGACTTGTTCGTCATTGTATATAGTTCCAGTGTTCTACCAGGAATGGTTCCTTGGTTTGTGATCTTGATGTCAGAACTCAACTTCCGGAAGGTTCATCCAGAACAGTTACGTGATCATCCATTTAAGATGCCGTTATATCCAGCATACAATTACTTTTCACTAATTATGTTGGCATTAATTGTGTTGTTTATGTTCATCAATCCTGACACAAGAGTTTCAGTATCAGTTGGGGTTATTTTCCTTGTAATCATGACCTGTATTTACTTCTACCGTGCAAAACATGGAAAAGAAGATGCAGAAATTAATAAAAATATTTAATCGAAATCCTTGGCAGTCATTTGCCGAGGATTTTTATCTTTGAGATACGAACTAATGTTCAAATGAGCCGGGATAGTGTAAAATATAGACATACAAATTATTGAGAGGGTCTTATATATGAAGAAAAAGTTTCAAAAATTATGGCGCTGGTTAGCGGTCTTTGCAATTCTATTTACGATAGCCGCTGGCTTTCAAAGCCAGGCAAAAGACACAGGTGAAGCGTCCTCAAACTCATTTCCAAACATATTTCGACAATTTGGAAGATCTTCCAGCAGTGGTCGGTTTAGTAGCTTACCAGCACCTAGTGAAGATCAAGCTAAGGTTGTTTTAACTAGTAACGTTAAGAATCAATTGAACGGTTCATTGGAATGGAATGGTCATGGGGCGTATATAGTTAACAATAACCATCCGCAATTAAATGCTAATATCAATAGTGCTCCATACGCAGTCAATGAAGAAGATAACCAAGGTAGAGCATGGCGCGGTGACGCGTGGTTAAATAAGACTACTCGCCAGTACAGGAATCGTGAACAGACCGGAAATGGCGCAACTAATTGGCGACCAGCTGGTTTCTTACAAGATACTAATTTAACGAACGGTCCTAAACACGCATACGATCGTGGTCATTTACTCGGGTATGCATTAGTTGGAAGAATCAATGGATTTGATGCATCGGAATCCAATCCAGCCAACATTGCAACACAAACTGCATGGGCAAATGAAGCCCGTTCCAGTTATTCTACTGGACAGAATTATTACGAAGGATTGGTTAGAAAAGCCTTAGACCAGAACAAACAAGTTCGTTACCGAGTAACTGATATCTACGATGGCAATAACATTGTGCCAGCTGGGGCGCATATTGAAGCCCTGTCAAAAGATGGGAGCTTAAGCTACAATGTGTTCGTGCCAAATGTGCAAAACAATATTGAAATAAATTATGTGAATGGAAAAGTTACGCAAAGGTAGACACGACGCGAGTTCAGTGTTGATATGACGGTCCTGGCTAGGGTATTAAGTTCCTTGTATAA
>NZ_JACJKU010000093.1 GCF_016901675.1 Limosilactobacillus coleohominis | reverse complement strand
TTTTATGACATTCCATTAATATATATTTAATTTGCTAATCATCATTACCATTAAAGCAATATCAAATTAATTTAAAATAAATTATAAAAAATTTGACTTAATAGAGTAAAAGTATAATAATACAAATTGTTAAGGCAATAATCATTAAACACAATCCATTTTGAACTATACCAATTTAAATGCCTTAATATAATTTCAAAAATTAATAATATAGAGTAAAGTGAGGCTGACAAATGCGAAAACCTTTTATAGTAGCTAACTGGAAGATGCACAAAAACGTAGAACAGTCGGTTGCATTCCTACATAAAGTTCTCGATCGACTTCCTAATGGTGATCATGTTGATATTGGTATCGCTCCTCAATCTTTCGCCACTTATCCAATGATTGAAATTACACAGCACACTAATTTACAAATCATTAGCCAAAATGCCGCTACTAAATATGATGGAGCTTATACCGGTGAAATTAGTGTCAAAGATTTGAAAGATATGGGAATTAATTACGTAATGCTGGGGCATTCTGAACGACGACGCTTCTTTCATGAATCAAATCAAATTGTTAATCAGAAAGTCCTGGCTGCCGCTAATATTGGAGTAACTCCTATTGTTTGTACTAATGAGGATGAAGAATCCATTGTAATAAACAATAAAAGATACTACATATTAAGACAACTTCATAATGTACTACAAGGTCTTTCAATAGAGCAATTGCAGAAGGTCATCCTTTCCTTTGAACCAACTAGCTCAATCGGTGAAGGACACGAAATGAATCTGCAATTGGCTGAACGAGGATGTCAACTTCTTCGTCAACAAATCAGGTTATTCTACGGAAATGATGTAGCAAACAGAATTCGAATTTTATATGGTGGTAGTGTTAATCCAGAAAATATTGCTCAAGTAATGGATCAACCAGATGTCGATGGCGTTTTAATTGGTCGAGCAAGTCTCGACCCTGAAAAATTTGTCCAAATGGCAAACTACCAAAATAATTATGCTTTAGCACTACAAAATTAAATTGGAGGTTATTAACTATGGCTAAATTAGTAAACGGTAATGATATTTTTAAAGATGCTCGCAAGAATCACTATGCAGTTGGTGCTTATAATATTAACAACCTGGAATGGACTCGTGCTATTTTAAGAGCTGCTCAAGAAACCCAAACCCCTGTTTTAGTACAAGTATCAATGGGTGCATCACGTTATATGGGTGGTTATAAATTTGTAAAAGATATGGTAATGGATCAAATGGATTCTATGGGAATTAATGTTCCTGTCATTCTTCACTTGGACCACGGTGATTTTGATGCAGCACTGGAATGTATTAATTTAGGTTACCCATCAGTAATGTTTGACGGTCATAAATTACCAATTCAAGAAAATTATGAAAAAACTGCTGAAATCGTCGCTCTAGCACATGAACGCGGCATTTCTGTTGAAGCAGAAATAGGAAAAATTGGTGAGAATCAAGACTCTGCTAGTGGTGAATTAGCATCTGTTGATGATGCTATTCGATTTGCTAACCTTGGCGTTGATAAATTAGCTTGTGGAATTGGTAATATTCACGGGATTTATCCAAAAAACTGGCAAGGATTAAACTTTGATCGACTTAATGAAATTGCTCATGCGATTTCAATCCCACTAGTATTGCACGGTGGATCTGGTATTCCAAAGGATCAGGTACAAAAAGCTATCTCACTGGGTATCAGCAAAGTTAATATCAATACCGAATTCCAATTGGCATTCCAAAAGGCAACTCGTGAATATATTGAAGCTCAAAAAGATTTAGATCAAATGCATAAAGGATATGATCCTCGTAAACTACTTCTCCCTGGTACCGAAGCTATAACTGATTCAATGAAGGAAATGATTTCTTGGCTTGGCACCCCATCATTAACTAAAAAGGCCGTTGTATTTGCTTAAGATGGAGGAATAAGTTTTATGTCTACCAATGTTTACTTTATTCGTCATGGTGAAACTTACTTCAATTGTTTTGCTCGACTTCAGGGCTGGTCAGATACCCCACTAACTGAAAAAGGTAAAGCAGATGCGGAACATATAGGTAAGGTTCTATCTTCATTAAAAATTGATTACCTCTTCTCTAGCGATTTAAAACGAGCTATTGACACTGCCAAGATACTAATTGCACAGAATCATAAGACTGATATTACAGTACCTGTCCAAAAGGAACTTTTTAGAGAAGTTTTTTACGGCTCATTTGAAGGCCATAGTAACGAAGAAGGAGCCATTTGGGGAAGTCACTTAGCAGGAAAAAGATTCCGTAGAATTGGTGAATTAGTAAATGAATTTGGTGTCGAAAAGTCACATAATTTGCTACGAGAAGCTGATCCTGCACATCTTGCAGAAGGTAGTGAACAGCTTAATCATCGAGTTCAAAAAGCATTAGATTTCCTAAAAAGTTTGCCAGATGGCAAAAATGTTGTTGTTGCCAGCCACGGATCTATCATTCAATATATTGCAAGCTTTGTAGATGGACATAAAACTTATGGTAATCTCGACAATGGCGCAATGATGCAACTCGTAATTTCAAATGGTCAATTTAAAGTAAAAGAATATAACAAAACTACCCTTTAAAATCTCTGATTAAAATGAGGTGCTAACGTTGGTTTTACCAAAGCGTTAGCACCTCATTTTTTATGTTTTTCACCTATTATTGTGAATCTTTCTTAGATTCTGCTTTATGCGATTCCCTAGTAATTATAAATAACTAAAGACATTAATTTACCGGATTCTTCAATAAATCATTGAAAGCTTCAGAAATCGTAGGATGAGTATAAATTTGATCTCGCAGCATCATATATGGTAACTGAGCACGCATTGCCAAGGCGACCATATTAATGATTTCGTGAGATTCAGGAGCATAAATCGTCGCCCCAATGATCGTCTTCGTATCTCGATCAACCAACATCTTCAACATTCCCCGCTTGTCTTTTAGGACTTTTGCCTTCGGAATGGCTGCTACTGGCATTTTGAACAGTTCATAATGCTTTCCAGCCACTTGAGCTTGCTTTTCAGTTAAGCCGACTTGAGAAAGCGGTGGTTCAATGAACACACTAGTTGGAACAACTCCCCGATTAGTGGTTTGGCGTGTCCCATCGCCGTATAGTTCGCTTTTAATTATACGGAAATCATCTAATGAAATGTATGTAAACTGTGGTCCGCCTTTCACATCACCAATTGCCCAAACATTCGGTACAGTAGTATGTAAGTGTGAATCTACCTTGATTGCTCCGTCGCTTGCCAATTGAATGTCAGTGTTCTCCAGTCCAAGTTTTTCTGTAACCGGATGACGACCAGCCGGTACAAGAACTTTATCAGCGGTGATGGTTTGTTCATGGTTATTCTCTTCATACGTCAAAATTGTTTGTTGATCTTGATCCTGCACCTTTTTAAGGGCAACATCCATCTTGATTTCAACGCCAAGCTTTTGCAAATTTTCAGCTACCATTGTCGCAACATCGTCATCTTCTCGCGCAAGGAAAGTTGCATGATGATCTAACATGGTGACATGAGCACCGAAACTGGCAAACATCGCTGCAAATTCTAAACCGATATAACCGGCTCCAACAATGACCAGTTTCTTTGGTAATTTGGGCAGTTCCATTGCTGTTGTTGAGGTTAACAGGTTCTGACTATCTTTTAGTCCCGGTATTGTTGGAATATTTGGCGTTGCACCAGTATTGATGAAAATTCGTTCACCTTCGAACTCTTTAAGGCCACTAGCTGTTTTTACCGCAATTGTGTGATTTCCTGTAAAATGAGCGATTCCATCTAAGACCGTTACCGTTTTTTCATCAGCTAACATATGATAGTTCTTATCACGTAATTGGTTCACCATCTGAATTTTGCCTTGAATAGCAGCTGCAAAATCTGTCCCCCTAGCGGCTTCGGTAATTAACCGCTTTGATGGTAAACAAGCAATATTAATGCATGTTCCACCGTACATCTGAGGAGACCTTTCAACAACAAGTACTTCTTCACCGCGTTGTGCTAAAAACTTTGCAAGGGTCTTTCCACCCTTACCAAAACCAATAACAATATTTTGGACTTTTTGCATATTCATAGTCCTCCTTGAATTTTTACTACCATTATACTAATTAATAGTAAGTTGTCACTCTATTTTATTAATTAACAATTAATAGCAACCTAATGAATTGTCTTAGTACAACTGACTCTAACGGTCTCATTGAATTGAAAAATCTGATGATTAAACGTATCCACCTAACTACTCTTGAAATGATCAATTTTAATTATTTAGTGGCTTGTATTCCATTAAGACAAATGTAAAGCAATTCCTGAAATGCTTTACATTACTTACAAATTACTCATTAAAAAATCATCAAATAGTAGGCGATTATGGATATACATATTATTAACGAGTTTAAAACTGACGATCAAATAATTAAGACGCTGGAATCATTGTAATATCAACCAGAATTCCACTTTTGGTGCACGGTCTGCTGATTTTTATGTAATCGTGCACCAACTTTAGAATTTTAAAGAATTGGTGGATTATAGAATGAAGTTAGCCACCCAGTTGGTGGTAAATAAAAAAACGCCATTCGGCGTGACATCAGGTATCATATTAAGTGAACCAAACCTATATGAAAGG
>NZ_JACJKU010000092.1 GCF_016901675.1 Limosilactobacillus coleohominis | reverse complement strand
TAAGATGTTTATAAGTCATTTGTGATGTTCCTTTACTTTTGTTTGTGGTTATTCAAAAGTCTATCACAAATGGCTTTTTTATTTTTCTAACTTAATTTTACAAACGGCGCATTAAAAAAGACCGGACGAATTATCCGGTCATGAGTTAATTGTTAAATAAACTTAGAGCACAAGATACATCAAACTTAGTGCTGCTTCCTTCCGGACCTGACACGGTTCGTAAGCATATCCTTGCTCTAAGGCCTTACGGCAAGTAATATCATACACTATTTTCAAATTAAAAACTAGCCCTGTTTTTGTTTTCTTTGTTGCTTCAGTAACTTTTTTCTTTTACGAATTTTACGAAAGAAGTCTTTTAGCATTTGACTACATTCATCTTTCAGCAATCCAGCATGGACGTTTACTTGGTGATTCAAGCGATCATCATTTAATAACGTATACAAGCTATTCACTGCCCCTGCCTTTGGATCAGGAGCAGCATAATACACATTGCGAATCCGTGAATGAATAATTGCTCCGCTACACATGATGCATGGCTCTAATGTGACATACAAATCACAGTCTTCAAGTCGCCAGCTATGCACCGCATCACAGGCTTCCATAATTGCTAAAATTTCAGCATGATAGACTGTTTGTTGAAATTTTTCCCGCATATTATGGCCCGCACCTATTATTTGGCCATCCTTAACTACAACTGCACCAATAGGTACTTCGTCCATTAGTTCAGCCTGATGTGCTTCGTTCATTGCCGCACGCATAAATCGTTCATGTTGATCTTGAGCTTCCACTATGTTCTGTCCTCCACACCACAGATTGTTGTCATTATTTATTTCTATCATAACCGTTTTATATTAAAATGAAAAAGTTAACATTTATGAAACATCATTATTAATAAAAAAATATTGTTCCCTTTGGTTCCTTATTTAATACCATATATAGTGGTTTGTTTCTATTTTAAACACTATATCTGCTGTTTTGTTGATTGATTTTTCAACTAAAACCGCTATACTAGAAAACATCAAACACGAATCAAGTTTATCTGCAGGGGGGGATAATAATGGTAACTGTATTCTCAAAAAATAATTGTGTACAATGCAAAATGACTAAGATGTTTCTCAAACAACATAATGTTAGATTTGTTGAACACAACATTGATGAACATCCCGAATTCGTTGACAGTCTAAAAGCAGACGGATTCAGAGCAACTCCAGTCGTTAAATTGCCTAATGGCGATGCCTTTTCAGGATTTCGCCCTGACATGCTAAAACAACTTGCCTAGGTATTTCCTGAATTTTAATCACAGGCACTTTCCTTGTTATGTGCCTGTTTTATTTTTGCAATTTTTGATTAATAAATGAGAGAGTGTGAATAATGGCTTTATCAGACATCGACTTAACAAAGGTTAAATATTTTGATTATAACAACGAAATTAACATTCCCAAGAATGGTCAAATCCAGCTGGATAAAGACAAGCTTGCTTTGGAAGATTTCATTAAAAACAATGTTGAACCAAATACTAAACGTTTTAGTTCAGAAAAAGAGCGTCTTCAATGGTTGATCGACAATGATTACATTGAAGAAGGTTTTATTAAACAATACCGCTTTGAATTTATCGAAGAACTATATGATTACTTACGCTCCAAACATTTTCATTTTCATTCATTTATGGCCGCTTACAAATTCTACGCACAATATGCCTTGCGGACCAACGATAAGGAATATTATTTGGAGAACTATATTGATCGGGTTGCAATGAACACCCTTTTCCTGGCTAATGGTAATGAAGAATTGGCAATGGACTTGGCTCATGAGCTGATTAATCAACGCTATCAACCTGCCACCCCAACTTTCCTTAATACGGGTCGTAAGCGGCGTGGTGAATTTGTTTCTTGTTTTGAGATTCAAACTACCGATAATATGAACACTATCGGTCGGACACTCAATTCTGCTTTGCAATTATCTAAAATTGGTGGTGGGGTCGGAATTAATTTGACTAACCTCCGTGAAGCCGGTGCTCCTATAAAAAAGATCAAGGGTGCTGCCAGTGGTGTTGTTCCAGTTATGAAACTTCTTGAAGATGCATTTACTTATTCAAACCAGTTGGGTCAACGTCAAGGTGCAGGTGCAGTTTACCTTAGTGTTTTCCATCCTGATATTATTGAATTTCTGGGAGCTAAGAAAGAAAACGCGGATGAAAAGATTCGAATTAAGACGCTCTCGCTTGGTATTACTGTTCCAGATAAGTTCTATGAATTAGTTGAAAAGAACGAGGACATGTACCTCTTCAGTCCATACGATGTTGAACGGGTTTACGGCGAGCCATTTTCCTATGTCGATATTACTGCCGAATATGACAAGATGGTTAATAATGACAAAATTCACAAGAAGAAGATTAATGCTCGTGATTTAGAGGACGAAATTTCTAAGCTTCAACAAGAATCTGGTTACCCATACATTGTCAATATCGATACAGAAAACCGTGCTAATCCAATTGACGGTAAGATTGTCATGAGTAACCTATGTTCCGAAATTGCCCAAGTTCAACAACCATCAGTCGTGAATAACGATCAAAGTTACGCGGAGGTTGGTACCGACGTTTCTTGTAACCTCGGTTCTACTAATATCGCTAACATGATGGATACTCCAGATTTTGGTAAATCAATTCGTGCAATTACCCGTGGACTGACTCACATCTCTGACATCGAATCATTAGATATTGTTCCATCAATTAAACGAGGAAATGAACGTTCACACGCGATTGGCCTTGGTGCCATGGGATTACATGGTTATCTTGCTAAGCACCACATCCAATACGGATCTCCTGTAGCACTGGAATTTACTAGTGTTTACTTCATGCTCCTCAATTATTGGACACTTGTTGCTTCACACGAAATTGCCGTGGAACGTCATGAAACGTTTGCTGATTTTGAAAAAAGTGCCTACGCTGATGGTTCCTACTTTGATAAGTACATTAATAAGGATTGGGGCCCACAGTCAGATGCAGTCAAGGATTTATTTAAGAGCATTTTTATTCCTGGTACTGAAGATTGGGCCAAATTAAAAGAAGCCATCATGAAAGATGGTATTTATAACGCCTATCGTTTAGCAGTGGCACCAAATGGTTCCACTTCCTACATTGGTGACTCTACTTCTAGTCTTCAACCAATCATTAACAAAATTGAAGAACGTCAAGAAAAAATGATTGGTAAGATTTATTACCCTGCACCTTATTTAAGTAACGATACTATGCCTTACTATAAGTCTGCTTATGATACTGATATGCGATCAGTAATTGATACTTACGCTGCTGCTCAACAACATGTTGACCAATCACTGTCTATGACACTATTCATGCGTTCTACTATTCCAGCTGGAATGTATGAATGGAAAAATGGTCGTACTAACAAGATGACCACTCGTGATTTAAACATTCTGCGTCACTATGCATACCAAAAAGGCATTAAGTCCATCTATTATATTCGAACCTTCACTGATGACCAAGACGAAATTGGTGCTAACCAATGTGAAAGTTGCGTTATTTAGTGGAAACGCTATAATTATTAAAGTATTTGTCGGTTAAATAGTAAGGAGAGTCGTAATGAAAATAAATAACTATAAGGCAATTAACTGGAATGAAGTTTCAGATATGATTGACAAATCAACTTGGGAGAAGTTGACTGAACAATTTTGGTTAGATACGCGAATTCCTGTTTCCAATGACCTTGATGATTGGCGTGAGCTGGACACCGATCATCAATGGACAGTTGGTCACGTATTTGGTGGTTTAACTCTGTTAGATACCTTGCAATCACAAGCTGGATTAACGGCATTAAAAGAAGATGTTCGAACACAACATGAAACTGCCGTGCTCAATAACATCCAATTTATGGAATCAGTCCATGCTAAATCTTACTCAACTATCTTCTCAACATTAAATACACCAGACGAAATTCGCGAAATTTTCGACTGGTCAGATAGTGAAGAATATTTACAAAATAAGGCTGTCCGCATCGGTAACATCTATCTTGATGAAAGCGTCAATCCATTAAAGAAAAAGATTGCTAACGTCTTTCTGGAAACCTTCCTGTTTTACTCTGGTTTCTACACTCCTCTGTACTACCTTGGACACAATAAATTAAATAACGTTGCTGAAATTATTAAGTTAATTTTACGTGATGAATCCGTTCACGGTACTTACATTGGTTATAAATTCCAAGTTGGTTTACGTCAACTAACTGAAAAAGAACAACAGGATATGAAAGATTGGATGTACAACTTCTTATATGAACTTTACGATAACGAAGAAAACTACACCCACCTGCTCTATGATCAAGTTGGCTGGACTGATGATGTGCTCACGTTTGTTCGGTACAACGCTAATAAGGCATTGATGAATCTGGGTCAAGACCCATTGTTCCCAGACACAGCTTCCGACGTTAACCCAGTCGTTATGAACGGTATTTCTACCTCTACTTCAAATCATGACTTCTTTAGTCAAGTTGGTAATGGTTACCGTCTTGGTGCTGTCGAGGCCATGAATGATAGTGATTACCATGTTAAGGATCCAAACGCTGGTAAAGATAAGAACACTAAAGATTAACCATTTATCTTAAAAACACGTCTCAGTTTTGAACTGTCCTAAAATTGTTAGACATTTCTGACAATTTTAAGGCAGTTTTTATTTTGTTATTTATTTTTTAATATTGATTGTCTTTTCACAAAGTATATCAAATAGTTTTGAAAACGTTATCATTATTCAGCTATATAT
>NZ_JACJKU010000091.1 GCF_016901675.1 Limosilactobacillus coleohominis | reverse complement strand
GCGATTTCATTGTAACAGAGGTTTACCTCTGTTTTTTTGTTTAAAACACAAAAATGGCATTGGTATAGAGATGAAAAATCTCTAACCAACACCATTTGGTGTAGAACCAGTTTGAATTGAAACTCTGAACGGATCTTTTTAGTAATTCATAGATTTAATTTTTCTCTAATGCTGTGGCGTTCACCCGTACCCGGTAGAAGTGGACACCTAATCCTAATACTAATCCAACTAAGGCTGGCACTAACCATGACATTCCCATGCTTGCTAATGGTAAATGTGCACGGAAAGCTGCAACACCCTTACCAAATGCGCTTGCACTAACAACCTTTGGAAAGGCAACGACCATATCGCCAAGTGCTGGAACAACCGTAAATAATACGACGAAGAAGTATACAGCACTATCACGATGGAATAATGGTGAGAATACAGATAAGAGGATTAATACTAATACTAATGGGTAAAGGAACATCAACATTGGCGTTGACCATGCGATGATTGTATCTAATCCAAAGTTAGCGGCTAAGAAGGAAGCTAACGTAGTAAGTGCTAACCAAGTGTGGTATGAAACCTTTGGAAAATGCTTATGGAAATCTTGTGCAAAGGCAGCAACTAATCCCACTGCAGTAGTTAAACAAGTAACGGTGATCAAGACAGCCAGTACTGCTTGACCAAATGCACCACCATAGTAGTTAACAACTTGAGTAAATGCGACCCCACCATCAGCAGAAAGCTTAAAGTGACCAAGTGACATTGCACCAACAACGATTAATAAAGCGTAGATTACAGCAACCATACTCATTGATAGTAAACCAGCCTTACCAACAACTTTGGCTACGTCTTTTTCGCGTTTCTGACCCATTTGACGAACTGCGTGAACAACAGTTACACCAAATGCTAATCCAGCAGGAGCATCCATCGTGTTATAACCTTGCAGGAAACCATTAACTACTGAAGAATGAAGATAAGCTGACGTAGCAGGAGTAGCCATTGGGTTACCTAATGGACGTAAGAAAGCAACTAAGAACATCACAAACAATAATGCCATAAACATTGGGTTCAATACTTTACCAACGTTCGAAAGGATATCATTTTCACGGTAAGAAAATGCAAATGCTAACAAGAAGAATACCGCTGAGAAGATGAACAGTGCTAATTGCTGATCAGCCTTTGTAACAAATGGTGCGACCCCAACTGTAAATGAAACGGAAGCTGTCCGGGGAGTCCCAAAAAGTGGACCGATGGTTGCGTGAATTAAAACCATAAAAACAAGTGCAAAACTAACTCCTAATGGACGACCCACATCATAAACACCTTCAGAACGGGTTACTGCAATGGCAAGTACTGATAGTAATGGCAACAGAACCCCTGTCAACAGGAATCCAACTGTTGCTCCAACCCAGTGGCCACCAGCTAATTGGCCTAAGTGAAGAGGAAAAATCAAGTTTCCAGCCCCAAAAAATAAACCAAATAGTAACGAACTGACGACGAGATACTGTTTCGTCGTTAACTTATGTGATGCCAAATCATTCATAATTTTCCCTCCAATAACTTTTTGAATGAGTTTTTCGAACCCAACAAAAAAGTCCCTTGACCAAGCTTTTGCTCAGTCAAGGGACGCCTTGCGCGGTACCACCCTCGGTTTATACTAACATTACTGCCAGTACCTTAATACGTACGGTGAACTACTGTTCACGATACGCTAACACGATAATGGGTGTCATACCACTGAATCTTGGACAATCCAGGCTCGAAAGTGATTTTCAATACTCTTACATTCTCTCCCCTCGCACCAAACGGGATTCGCTTTAGATTAAGAGCACCTACTCTTCTTTCTCATTGTGTTCGAATAATTAATTTATGTGAACATTCTAATTAAAATTTAATGATTCGTCAAGGCCTTTTTTCATCTTTTTTGAATTTATATTTTATCCGGAAATGTTTAGGGATAGAATATGCTAGAATAATACATTGTTAAAAACGCTAATTAAGGAGGCTGAGCATGACCCAACGAAAGCACCATCAATCATTTCACCATTCGAACCGTCACACACAATCACCTATTGAAGTTAACATTGGTGATCGGTTCCCACTTACGATCAAAAAATTGGGAGTAGAGGGCCAAGGAATCGGTTATTTTAAACATAAGGTTTGTTTTGTCCCAGGAACAATTCCAAATGATGTCATCGTAGCGGAAGTAACCAAGGTCCATGAAAAATATCTCGAAGCTACTATTCATCGCTTAAAAAAGCCGAGTGCTGATCGGGTCATTCCCAAAGATGACTATGCCATGGAAGCGGGTGGGTTTGAATTTGAAAACTTAGCCTATCCTGCCCAATTACGTTATAAACGTCAAATGGTCATTGATAGTCTTGCTAAATTTAAGCCACTTGGTTATCGACATTATGAAGTCCGGCCGACGATTGCTTCTGAATATCAGTACGAATATCGTAATAAGGCACAATTCCAAATTCGCAATCAAAATGGTAAGGTCGTTGCTGGCCTTTATAAATCTGGAACTCATGAAGTTGTTGATATGGAGACGTGCGCTGTTCAAATGCCTGGCATTATGAAAATCATGCGAGCCTTAGTTGATCAAATCGAACAACTGAACATTCCCCTTTACGATGAAACCAACCATAGCGGTATCCTAAAAACAATTGTAATTCGGGAGTCCATGGCCACTCATGAGTTTCAGGTTACATTCGTTACCAATAGTCCAAAGCTATTGAAAAAACACCAGCTAATCACCTTTATTCAAAGTAATTTTCCAGAAGTGGTCTCCATTATGCAAAACATCAATCCAGGAGACACTCCTCTCATTTGGGGTAATGAAACGCTAAAGCTAGCTGGTAAAGATCACATTACTGAGAGCCTAATGGGACTCGACTTTTTACTATCGGCTCGTTCATTCCTTCAGTTAAATCCTTATCAAACTGAAACCTTATACGAAGAGGCTGCTAAAGCGATGGAATTAGGTCCGGATGATACCCTAGTGGACGCATATGCCGGAATTGGAACCATCGGACTCTCCCTGGCAAGTCGTGTTAAACAAGTTGTTGGGATGGAAACCATTCCAGAAGCAGTCGCCGATGCTAATCAAAATGCTCAACTCAATGACATTACGAATGCTCGTTATGAGGTTGGCTCCGCTGAAGAACTGTTACCAAAGTGGCGTTCAGAAGGTTTGCACTTTGATGCATTGGTAGTGGACCCTCCGCGGACGGGATTAGATGCTAAATTAATTGAACAAATCCTGGAAGAAAAACCGGCTAAATTTGCCTATGTTTCGTGTAACATGGCTTCATTAGCACGTAATTTAGCCCGTCTTGTTCCAACTTACCATGTTGACTATATTCAACCAGTCGATATGATGCCACAAACACCACGGTGTGAAGCGGTAGTAAAATTAAGCTTACAAAATTAACCATAGGAAAAGGCCCTAGCGTTCTAACAGAGCGTTAGGGCCTTTACTATAGGAGATTTTATTCAAAGAAGTGGCTAATTATATTTTTATAAACATTAACGGTTGCGAGATAACTAGAAATAGTCGTGTATTCATTAATCTGGTGTGCTACATTCCATTCATCTGCCCCAAGAACAATTACCGGTAAGTCTTGGTTGTGTTTAACAAAAACACTGGCATCGGTAGCACCATTAATTACAGTCAGTTTTGGTTGAACATGATTAGCAACATCATGATATGCATCTTGTGTAGCTTGCAAGGCGTTTTTCACGAAATGGCTGTCAGGATCAGAAGCAACAGGACGGAAATTATGGATTAACTCAAAAGTTAACTGACCATCGCTATTTGCGTTAATTTCATCAATCGTTTGCTTAATTCGGGCAATGACATGATCATTATCAAATGCTTTAGTTGGTCGAATATTACCCTTAATAGCGGCAAAATCGGGAATCGTATTAACTTGATCACCACCATTGATTACCGTAACACTATGTTTGACTTTCCCTAAGTAGGGATCAAGAGGAGCGTCATCAAACAATGTCCGTTCTTTAATACAATAATCAACTAATGCGTCGATTGCGTTCGTTCCATTTTCTGGTTGTGATGAATGAACCGACTTACCAGTACTTGTGATTCGATAATTCAAACTTCCTGAGTGGGCATATACAACGTTACCACTGGTCGGTTCACCAACCACTAAACCAACCAAGTCTTTAGCAACTCCAGCGGCTTCTAGTCGATTAGCACCTGGTGTCCCATATTCTTCACCAGCTGTGGCAATAAAACGAACATGTCCTGCTGGGAGTTGTCCCTGATCATGCAATTCAATGAGTGCAATTACTTCAGCGGCTAACCCGCTCTTCATGTCGGCAGCGCCACGCCCATATAATCGATCACCATCTTGATAAGGATCAAATGGGCTTGTATGCCATTTGTTTTCATCGCCCACTGCAACAGTATCCATGTGACCAGTAATACCAAGAACTTGGTCACCAGTACCAAAATCAACTGTTAAGTTAGCTCGATCATCACCAAAAGCATCAATCTGGGCATCAATTCCATGCTTAGCAAATAACTTTTTTAAATATGTGGCAACTTCAATTTCATTACCATTGACCGAATTAATTTTGATCAAATATTTTAGGATTTGGATCTGTTCTTCTTTCTCCATCCTGTCGCCTTCTTATCTTTTTTACCGACTTTGGTGGTTAACCCGTTTAGCAAGCCAATCACCAACTAATTGAATAATCACAACTAACAATAAAACTAAAATGGTTGCTACAACGGTAACGTCATTGTTAAACCGGTTATAACCGTATGAAATAGCAGTATTACCTAAACCACCGGCCCCAATGGCACCAGCCATTGCTGTTAAACCAACTAAACTAATTAAGGTTACTGTTGAAACTCGTACTAACTCAGAACGTGCTTCTCGTAAGTAAACGTTAAAAATAATGTCAGTGTTAGTGGCACCTAAGGCCTCGGCTGCTTCCACTTTTCCTTCGCTCACACTTTCTAAGGCCACTTGAACCTGACGTGCGTAAAATGGAAAGACTCCTAATGACAAAGGCACTAATGC
>NZ_JACJKU010000010.1 GCF_016901675.1 Limosilactobacillus coleohominis | reverse complement strand
AAGATGTTTATAAGTCATTTGTGATGTTCCTTTACTTTTGTTTGTGGTTATTCAAAAGTCTATCACAAATGGCTTTTTTATTTTTCTAACTTAATTTTACAAACGGCGATTCAAAAGATTCCTGAGTTCCTCTGGCGAATTAGTCCTGGGGTTGTTGTCCCACGCCAGATCTTCTAAATATTGGTCTGCAACGTCCCAGTAGTGGTCTAACAAATGCTCTCCACTATCTGATAAGAAAATTTGTTGAGTAGCGTGTTTGATTAGTATTAATTGGTGAGTCCATAGGAAATTAAGGCATTCTTCCAGTGGACCATTAATTAATGGCTTGCCTTGATCCCAGAAAAGATCATCCCGGCGAATTAAAGCTTGATCTTGAAATTGTCCCGTTTTTTCCACTAATGATAAGGTTACGAAATGATGGTAAGTAAGAATTGTTCCACATCTTCGCTTACTGATGATTTGGTGAATTTTTGAAATCAATGGCTGGTCTTGAGGATAAGATGTCAAATTGAATGAATAGAGGTCACGGTTATGATCATCATGGTCATGAAAGGAAAACCTTAACTGAAATAAATAGTTTTCCCATAAGATATCAACGTATAAGCTTTCACTGGATTTGGACTGATGAAAACAAACAATTTGATAATCATCGTTAGGCAATGCCCGCTCAATGATGTAACGAATGTCAGCCTGCCAGTTAAATTGGTCAACTGTTGAGTTCATGCTCATACCTCCAGTAAAAATCATCCTGGTTAAATTGTAAAAAAATCCCGCTCACAAGTCACGTGAACGGGATTATTATTAAATATTTTTAAGTTGATACAGAGTACCAGTTGAATTAATGGCGTGGTCAAACGAAATTGTTTGTTGGCTTTGGTCTGCAAAATACCGTAATGTCAGCACATGGCGACCATCGTTAACAAAGATTTCAGCTAATGAATGATCTAAGAAGACTTGCAGCTTTAGGTCTTCATGAGTAGGGAGCACAACGGATCGAGTAGTCCCATATTTTTCGGCTACGGATTCACCAACTGTGGAACGATCCACGGCCAAACTTCCCCGATTAGTGTCAAATTTAATTTGTAAACTCTTGCTCAAATCGTGGTTAGCAGCAAGATGAAGAGTACCACTCTGATCTGCAGCGATTGTCAGGTTAAGTTCACATTGTTGACCAGCGTGCTCATTAATTATCTTGGTTTCGTTTGAAAAAACATTGATCCCTTTGTTACTACGCAGGTTAGTCATTGCAGCAACAGGTTGCTGGTATAGTTTGCCATCCTTCAGATGCAATTCTTTAACTTGGCTTAAACAGTTTGCCCAGTTTTGGCTGTCAGTTGGATATTCAATATCTGGAAGACCAACCCAACTAATCGCATAAGCGGTACCATCAGGGGTATTGAATGCTTGGGTAGCATAGACATCAAAACCATCATCCAAATTAACCGGAATTTGTGAGCTGCCGTGTAATTTAGCGTTTTCAAAGTCAAATTTATCGCCAGTCACATAAGTATTAGGATAAATGTTTTCGTAATTTGTGACGTCTTTAGATAAACCTTGGGGGCAGAATATCAGAACGGGATGGCCATCAACATTTACAAGATTAGGACATTCGATCATGTACCCCATGTCATGAGGAGTGAAGTCCACGTATCCAAGGTCATGCCAACCAGTTTTTAGATCATCACTAGTCCATAAAGCAAGGTGTCCTTCTTCAGTCTTTTCATCTTGAGCACCCAAAAGAGCATAGTACTTACCATCGTGTTCTAATAGCTGGGGATCACGGAAATGCTCACTAATGTAGTTAGGATTGCGAAAAAGAGGCTCTTCTAATTTAGTAATATGGTTGTTTTTATCCATCCATGCACCAAGTTGAAATGGAGTTCTGACCCAATCAGCGTCTCTATGGTTTCCTGTATACATGAGGAAAAGGCGATCACCGATTTGTTTAGCTGAACCAGAATAAGCACCATGACTATCATATTCATTATCTGGAGTTAAGGCTAATCCTCTTGAATGCCAGTGAACTAAATCAGTAGATTGCATGTGCATCCATGATTTTAAACCATGGGCAGCACCAAATGGGAATGATTGATAAAAGACATGCCACGCATGATTGAAATAGGAAAAACCGTTGGGGTCATTTAGTAAACCAGATGCCGGACGAATATGGTACCGTAATTGTTCTGGAGAATTGTCTGCTTGGGCTTGTAATTTAAGTAATTCTAATGCTGAATGTTGCTGATATAGTAGATACCTTTGTTCACGTGTCCATTCCATTATAAAAACTCCTTTTTGTAAGCGCTATAAGATAGCCTTATTTTAAAATGTTGGTTTTACGGTGTCAAACGATTAACATTGTATTTTTTGATCAGTAGTTCACAAAAGGACTACAATAGATACCAGTAGGAAAGGAGTAACGAGTTTATGGTAGTAATTCCAAAAATGATGAAGGCCTGGGAGGTTACCGAGCCAGGTCCAATTAACCAAGCAGTATGTCCATTACAACTGGTCGAAAAGCCTGTACCAACTCCAGAGTCAGGTGAGGTATTAGTAAAGATTCTTGCCTGTGGAGTTTGCCATACCGACTTGCATGTAACAGAGGGGGACCTTCCTGTCCACAAGCAACATGTCACCCCGGGGCATGAAATTATTGGACGGGTAGTTGACCGCGGTGTTAACGCCCAACGTTTTCAAAATGGTGAGAAAATCGGGATTCCATGGTTTAGAAAAGCGTGCGGGGTTTGCAAATTTTGCCGATCAGGTCACGAAAATCTTTGTCCCCATTCCGTTTATACCGGTCGGGATCATGACGGCGGCTATGCAGAATATGTAACGGTTCCCGAAGGGCTTGCATATCGTATTCCAGAAGATGCAAATCCGTTAGTATCAGCTCCATTATTATGTGCTGGAATTATTGGGTATCGCTCCTTCTTACGGGCTAATGTTCCAGCTGGTGGGACGTTAGGATTATATGGTTTTGGTGGATCTGCTCATTTAACAGCGCAGTTAGCAATTAAGCAGGGAATCGAAGTCCATGTTTTCACCCGTGGACATGATGCACAACAATTTGCACTTAAATTAGGTTGCGCTTCTGCTCAGGGTGCCTATGATCAATCGCCAGTTTTGCTTGATTCAGCGATCATGTTTTCTCCGGCTGGTCAAATGGTACCCAACGCATTAGCCAATTTAGTTCCAGGCGGAACCCTAGCCTTAGCAGGAATTCATTTAAGTGATGTGCCAACTTTAAATTATCAAAAGCACCTTTTCCACGAAAAAAATTTAACTAGTGTAGAAAGTAATACTCGTCGTGATGGAGAAGAATTTCTTAAGTTAGCATACCGTTTGCATATTCAACCAACCGTAACGGTTTATCCATTTGATAAAGCAGATGAGGCGTTAAAGAGGGTTGCTAAGGGGAACATTGATGGTGCCTGTGTATTGAAGATCAGCGATGATTTTTAACTAGTAAAATAAAATTGATAAACGCTTGACATTTTATTTCAAAATAGTATTATTATAAACGTGAAAAGCGCTTACATTTAATAGCGAAATCTAATACGAAATGGGAGTAATGTTCATGGATCATAAGCAAGTTGCAACCGATGTCATCAATGCTGTCGGTAAAGATAATCTTGTTGCTGCTGCACACTGTGCTACCCGCTTACGATTAGTTTTAAAAGATGATGACAAAGTTGATCAAAAAGCATTAGACAACAATGCGGATGTTAAAGGGACTTTTAAAACCAATGGTCAATACCAGATTATTATTGGCCCTAGTGATGTCAACAATGTCTATGATGAATTTATTAAACAAACGGGATTAAAAGAAGTATCAACTGATGATTTAAAGCAGATTGCTGCTAAGAACCAAAAATTCAATCCTGTAATGGCGTTCATTAAGTTACTATCCGACATCTTTGTACCAATTATTCCAGCATTAGTTGCTGGAGGTCTTTTAATGGCATTGGATAACGTGCTAACTGCCAAGGGACTGTTTGGCCCGCAATCAGTTATTCAAATGTGGCCAGCACTAAAGGGCGTTGAAGGAATGGTCAATGTGATGTCCAGTGCACCGTATGTCTTTTTACCGATTCTAGTTGGAATTTCGGGTGCCAAACGGTTTGGAGCCAACCAATTCTTGGGCGCATTTGTTGGGATGATGATGACGGCACCTGCTTTAGCAGAAGGTGGTCATTGGAACATCTTTGGTTTAACCGTACACATTCAATCTTATACAAGTCAGGTTATTCCAGCCTTAGCCGCTGTTTGGATGTTATCCATTTTTGAAAAATGGCTTCATAAGAAGTTGCCTGCTGCGGTTGACTTTACATTTACACCATTGATTTCTGTATTGTTAACAGGATTTTTGACATTCATCGTGGTTGGACCCGTGATGAAGGAATTATCAGATATGTTAACTAATGGAATCGTATGGCTTTACGATACATTAGGATTTGTAGGAACAGGAATTTTTGGGGCATTGTATTCACCAATTGTTTTAACGGGATTGCACCAAAGTTTCCCTGCAATCGAAACACAGTTAGTTACAGCATTTAAGGCCGGTAAAGGAGCAGGTGACTTTATCTTTATCGTTGCTTCGATGGCTAACGTAGCACAAGGGGCTGCCACTACAGCTGTTTACTTCTTAACTCGTAATAAAAAAATGAAGGCTCTCTCAAGTTCTTCAGCAATTTCAGCATTGTTAGGAATTACTGAACCAGCTATTTTTGGGGTAAACTTAAAATTACGCTTCCCATTCTTCTGTGCATTAATTGGGTCATGTGTGGCTTCAACAATTGCTGGCGCAATGCACGTTGTAGCAGCGTCAATGGGATCAGCCGGCTTTATCGGTTTCCTATCAGTTTATGCTAAGTCCATTCCAGGATACTTGTTGTGTGAAATCATTTCCTTCGTAATAGCATTTTTAGTAACTTACTTTTATGGTAAAACGCACGATAGCATCGTTAACCCTGAAACTGCCGGTGAAGTCGCATCAGATGGAGCTTCACAAGCTTCAGAAGCGACTGCATCCATTCAACACGCAGCAGCTCCTGCTGATGAAAATGCCAAGAACGAAATTATTGCCAGCCCAATTTCTGGTGAAGTAGAAGATATTACTCAGGTTAATGATGATGTTTTCTCACAAAAAATGATGGGTGACGGTGCTGCGGTTAAACCATCAGATAGAACTATTTATGCTCCGGTTGATGGTACAGTGACAGTTGCTTATGCAACTAAGCATGCTTATGGTTTAACATCCAATGACGGTGCTGAGGTATTAATTCATGTAGGATTGGATACTGTGAACTTAAAAGGTGAACACTTTGAAAGCTTTGTTGAACAAGGCCAAAAGGTCAAGAAGGGTGACAAATTAGGCACAATAGATCTTGCAGCAGTTCAACAGGCTGGCTATGACACTACTGTCATGTTGGTTGTCACTAACACGTCTAATTACACTCAAGTGAAGCGAATTGCTGACGGTGAAATTACGCATGGTGACGATTTAGTCGATGTTATTAGTAAATAGTAAGTTCACCGAAACAAATGTTACTTATTACTTTGTTTTAGTTTTCATTAATTATAAAAAGGACTTAGATTCTCGAAGTTTAAGTCCTTTTTGATTTACAGACGATATTGGAGATTGAAAAAAGATTGGAATATAGGACTGTAATGTTAATGCACCGGAGCGTCAAAAAAGCGCAATTCATGCTATAATACAAACGCATGAATGGAGGAGGACAAGAACATGAGTAATTATCCACAACTAGATTTAGCAAACCAAACTGGTACTAAAGTTACAATTGAAACTAACCAAGGCAACATAACAATTCAGTTATTTGACCAGTTAACCCCCAAGACAGTTAAAAATTTTGTTGAATTAGCTCAAAAGGGATACTACAACGGAGTTACATTTCACCGGGTTATCCCTGACTTTATGATCCAAGGTGGCGATCCTACCGGTACTGGTGCTGGTGGAGAGAGTATTTATGGGCACAACTTTGAAGACGAGTTCAGTGATCAATTATTTAATTTTAATGGAGCATTATCAATGGCAAATGCTGGTCCTAATACCAATGGGAGTCAATTCTTTATTGTTACTAACGAGAACTTAACCACTAACTTAGAAGACCAAATGCGGGCAGCAGGTTACCCTGAAGAAATCATTCAGCATTATGTTGAAAATGGTGGAACACCATGGCTTGATCACCATCACACTGTCTTTGGTCAGGTCATAGATGGCATTAGTGTAGCTAAGGAAATCAGTCGGGTACCACGTAATATTGAAGACCGACCAAAAGACGATGTCATTATTGAAAATGTCACAGTAGCTAAGTAGAGGCCGCTCATGAAAAAGAACGATTACGACTTAATTATTGTGGGATCTGGCGGAGCGGGTTTAACCGCAGCTGTTCAAGCAAGCGAGTTGGGCTTACAAGTGGTAGTGTTAGAAAAAAATGCCAAAGTAGGTGGTAATACTAGTCGTGCATCATCAGGTATGAATGCGGCTGAGACTAGTGTTCAGGCGCAGCACGGGATTGTTGACCACATGCGGACATTTTATGATGAAACAATGAAGGGTGGAGGTCGTCTTAACGATCCTGAAATGCTACACCACTTTGTAACCCATGCACCATTAGCAATTGATTGGTTAGCACAGCACGGACTGCCATTAGCAGACTTAACCATTACTGGTGGTATGTCTCAACAGCGGACCCACCGTCCTGCATCAACTGCTCCAGTAGGTGCATACCTTGTCAAAGGACTCCAAAATTTAGCAGCTAGCGCAGGTGTCACGATTATGACAGAAGCGAAGGTTACTAAATTGTTAATCCATGATGGTCGAGTAGATGGTGTTCAATATTGCGATAATGATGGACAACCACAAGAATTAACAGCGGAAGCGGTCATTTTGGCTAGTGGTGGATTTGGTGCATCAAAGGAACTGATGCAGCGGTATCGTCCTGACCTTGCACATTACCGTACTACAAACCAAGAAGGAGCTACGGGTGATGGTCTTAGATTGGCGAGTGCAGTTGGTGCACAGTTGATGCAACTAGATTTAGTGCAAGTACACCCAACTGTTCAACAAGACCAAGCGCATGCATACTTAATTGGTGAAGCTGTTCGTGGTGAAGGAGCCATTTTAGTAAATCAGCAAGGTAACAGATTTGTGAATGAACTTGCTACCAGAAGAATTGTTTCTAATGCGATTACTAAATTACCAGAACACAGTGCTTACCTAATTTTTGATCAACAAGTAAGAAAACGGGTTAAGGCAGTTGAATTTTACGATCATATTGGATTAGTTAAAACTGGCCGGACTGTCGATGAACTCGCCGACCAAATAGGACTTGCTGATTTGCAGGAAACAATTAATGAATGGAATCGGGCAGTTGAAAATCAAGATGACGAAAAATTTGGTCGTACTACGGGGATGGATCGAGCATTAACTGCGGGACCGTTCTACGCTATCCACGTTGCTCCAGCTATTCATTACACAATGGGTGGCATTCATGCGGATGCAGAAACACGGGTACTAGATGCTAACGGCCAAGCAATACCAGGACTTTACGCTGCAGGAGAAGTAGTCGGCGGCTTGCATGGTAATAACCGAATCGGAGGGAATTCCATTGCTGAAACGGTTGTGTTTGGTCGTCAGGCAGCCTTTACTGCTAAAGAAGAGATTGATAAGTAAATTGCTAAAAGATATATAAATCTTTAGCCAACAATGGTTTAAAACAAAATACAATAATGGGGCTTAGCGTTCGCTAAAACGAACGTTAAGCCCCATTATTACTTGTGGGAGTGAAAACTCACCCTTAATTAACGATGTTGTTACTAACCACAATAACTATTTGTGGTATTCTTGATCAACAGTTTTGGCAGTTAAACCAGTAATGTTTTGTTTTTGTGGAGTGAAGAGTCCAACAAACCATGCAATGAACATTGATGATAAGAAGGATACACAAGAAACCATAAATGGTGACATGCCCTTTGATTGAACATAGTAAGTTAGCGCTGCACTAACAATTAAGCCAGTAACGGCACCAATGGTATTGGCCCGTTGGGTGAAAATCCCAGCAGCAAAGATTCCAGCAATTGGTACACCAAATAAACCAGTAAATGCTAAGAAGAGGTTCCAAGTTTGAGATTGATTACCAACTAGCAGGTAAATGGCCATCAACAATCCGAGAAGTCCGGCAATTAAAATGACGATTCGTGCCAATTGAACATCACTGATGTTCTTGAACTTTTTATCAAAGAACCGTTGCTTGAAGTCTGTAATTGCACACGCTGAAATCGCGTTAAGACTGGAAGCGATGGTTGATTGAGCAGCAGCAAAAATTCCAGCAATGATCAAACCGGCAATTCCGGCTGGAACTTCTTTGATAACAAAGTAAGGAACGACAGCACTGGTGTTAAAGCCCTTTGGCAGACTTGCTGAATGAAGATAGAAACTGTAGAGAATTGTACCCATTCCATAGAAAATTGGAATCGTGATAAATGCTAACAAACCATTTGTCCAAAGTGACTTAGCAGTTTCTTTCATTGAAGAAGTAGTTTGGTATCGTTGAACAACGTCTTGACTACCGGTGTACTGGTAAAGTGAGTTAAAGACGGAACCGGCAAAAATTAATGGAATGAATAATTTCAAGTTGTGTGGGTTCCAGTTAGCGGCAGAGTAAAGTTTGTGATGAACGGCAACGTCATGTGCAACCGTTCCAAAGCCGCCTTTAATGTAGTAAACACCGATGAAGATTACTAAAAGTGCTCCTCCTAAAAGAAGGAAACCTTGAATAACATCTGTCCAAATGACACCTTCGATACCACCTAAGAAGGCATAGATGATACATAATCCACCAACGAACAGAGCAATTAAAATTGGGTTGATGGATGAAACGGAAGTAATTGCAAGAATTGGTAAGTAAATAACAATGGCAATCCGCCCTAAGTGGTAAAGCATGAAGAGTAAACTACCTAAAACCCGCATGATCGGACTAAACCGATCTTCCAGATATTCATAAGCGGTGGTAACTTTTAATTTTCTAAAGAACGGTACATAGTACTTAATTAAAATTGGAATAATTAAGATAATCGTTAAGTTCCCGAAAGAGTATGACCAGTCGGTAAGAAATGCTTGTTCAGGAGTAGACATAAATGTAATTGCACTTAACGTTGTAGCATAAATACTAAAACCAGTTGCCCATGCCGGCACAGAACTGTTTGCCTTAAAGAAGGCATCAGTATCTTTGCTGGCCCGTTTGGTAAAATAGGCCCCAATCAGCAGCATGGCAAGTAAATAAACGAGCAGGACCACCCAGTTAAGGGTCCCAAATCCAGTTTTTTGCATAATTAATCTAATCGCCTTTCATTATTTTGACTGTTAATGTTACGTTGAATAAAAATTTTTAATAAGAGTGGCGCAATCAAGGTGGTGATCACAGTGACGAGAATCAGTGCAGTAAAGTAGCTTTTATCAATTAATCCTGACGATAATGCGACTTTAATGACAACAAGCGCCATCTCGCCACGTGAAACCATTCCAGCACCAACAATGTTTGATTCCCTCCAGTTTAGATGGAACAATTTTGCACCTAATCCACAACCAATCTGTTTTCCCAGTACGGCAATGATGATCAAGCTGATGATGAATAGGAAGTCGTTACCAATTCCTTTAAATGTGACTTCCAAACCGATACTGATAAAAAATACAGGAGTAAAAATAGCATAACCAATTGGTTCAATTTTTGGACCGAGTGCTTCTTGATAGTCGGTTTGTGAAATAGCCAGGCCTGCACAGTAAGCACCCAGTACATCACTCATTCCACATTTAACGGCAATTGCGGAAAAGCCGAAACAAATGATTAGCGCAGCAGTTGGTAAACTTTCACTAATGCCCATTTTGTCGAAAATTTTCAAAAATGGCGGAACTAGGTATTTACTGATTACCAAGATAATGATGAAGAATAATACTTGAGGAACCACCATCGAAAGCACTTCGCCACCTAACGAGGAGGCCGAGTGATTGCTAACCAGCTGGACACTGATTCCCAGGAGAATGATACAGATAATGTCGTCAGCTACAGCTGCTCCTAAAATGATTTGACTTTCACGAGTTGTGGAATATCCCATTTCACGTAAAACTTGGACGGTAATACTAACGGAAGTAGCGCTGAGTACTAATCCCATGAACGCAGCTGTTTTGACATCAAAACCAAAAGCATAGTGGCAGAGTAAATAAGCAGTTCCGGTTGGGAAAATGACCCCAAGTGTTGCGACCGTGAGTGATGGCGCCCAGTAGTGTAGTAATTGACGAAGATCTCCTTCAAGACCGGCAATAAACATCAGCATGATGACCCCGATATTTGAAAAATAATGGATAAACATAGTGGGGGTTAAAATATGAAAGACCGCGGGACCAATCAAAATCCCGGCGATTAATTCACCCATGACAGGTGGTAATCCGATTCTTGAAGAAAACTCAGAACACAATTTGCCAACCAGGAGGATTAATACAATTTGAAGTAAATAGTTCATTGATCAATCACCAGTGGATTGTAAAAGCTGATTAACTTTAGCGATTTCACTATCCAGTTGTTGAGCTGTTGGAATGTTGTATTCCAAAAATACTGGAACACGATGTGGCACTTTATTCGTTAACTTTTGCCAGTCTGTATCACCATCATCAAGCATCGTTGTGTCTTGATCCTTGATGTTTTTCAGATGGAAAATTGTGATAAATGACTGTAATTGATCCATCGCTGCTTGTGGGTCTTGATCGATCCAATACCAGTTTCCAGAATCAAAAGTGTACCCAAGATGACCATCAATGGAATCCAAAAAGTTAAATATCCGTGGTACTTCACCATGAGCATTTGGTTCATTTTCAACCGAGATCGTAACGTCATTAGTAGGAATCTCGTTAATGAGCTTTAAAGAATCACTAGTTAAAGCACCATAATCACCTAAACTAATTTTGAGATTGCGGATGCCGTATTTTTTAGCCATTGCAATGTAATGATCTAGGTTAGAATTTAACTCACCATCGTTAAATAGAGTTTCAGGAATGGAGTAGTAAAGTCCCCAACCGTTTTTAACTGCCAGATCACTAATTTTGTCTAGTTCTGCTTCACGGCTTTCGTCTTTAAAAAACTCACCGCGGACTTCAACATTATCAATTGGTTTGCCAATTAATTGTTGAAGAACATCATATTGGGAATGACCTGCATTCATTTCATCCAAAAAAACGGCAGTATTGATAGATACCTTCATTAAAGACACCTCTTTAGGTAATCGCAGGAAATAAAAAAACACACAAACAAAGCAGCCGTTATTCCATTAACGGCGCTTAATTTGTGCGGTTGAATTGTTGATATAAAAAACTATTACAATTTACACATTAACACAAAAAGCAATAATTGTATACGCTTTCATTCGAAAAAGGGTGAAATTGCTCCAAAAAGTTGGGCCTGCTCTTTTAGGATGGGCGCCTGAATTTTAGTGTGCGCAAGGCCAGCGGGTAAGTACTTATTAACATTAGATTGTAATTGCTGTATGAAGAAATCACCTTGTTGACTAACAGCGCCTCCAACAATAATTATGGCAGGGTCAAGCAATAAACAAATGGTAGCGAGATGTTTACTGATCTTCTCACACCAATTAGCGATGATTTGTTTAAATTGCAGATTTCCTTGACGAGCTTTTTCAAAGGCCTGGGGCACGGTAATACTAAACTCTTTTAATTCTTGTTCTAAAGCGAGTGTTGAAAATTCACTTTCAAAAGTTGTTTGATTACGAGGATTGTAATTTAAATAACCAACCGAATTTGCTAGTCCATGGGAACCATTTAAGAGGTGACCATTAACGTAAAATGCACCGCCAATTCCGGTGCCTAGCGCAACACAATAGATTGATTGGTTGTGCTGATAATTACCGCGGACAATTTCACCCATTAGTGCAGCATCCACATCGTTCATTACGTGAACTGGAAGCTTGGTTTGATCATGGAGAATTTGACGAATTGGCGTGCCTTGATAATCACTAATGGTAGGACCAGCGTAAATAATATCTCCGTCTTTGCCGACTCGTCCTGCTGTACTAACCCCAATTCCAGCTATTGAGAAGTTGTTGCTTGCTTCCTGACTAACTTGTTGGAGTGTTTTAATGATGGTTTGGTGGTGGTTATGATTAGTAGGACATTTGCCACGAGTTAAAATTTGCCATTGTTGATTAATAACTGCATATTTAATTGACGTACCGCCAATATCGAAAGCTAAATAATTAGTGCTCATAATTCCCCAAAATCCTTTCGTTTTATTATAAAACGCTTTCATTGTAGCATGAAATAGTCACAGTTGAAAAATAAATTATCAACTCAAAATACTTTAATATCAATGCATAAAAAGAATATTGAAAATGATTATCGTTAAAATAAATTGCAAAAAATATTTTTAAAGGGTATTCTTAAAGTGCGGTTGAAAAAAGAACTATTACATATTTGTTGATTCGTTTTTACACAAAGGATGGTTGAAATGACTAAAAAATTATATTCCGCACTTTTAACTTCTTTTAATGCTGACGGTTCTCTAAACGAAAAAGGGACTCGTGAAATTGTCCGTCATAATATTGATGTTAACCACATTGATGGTTTGTATGTTGGCGGAAGCACTGGTGAAAACTTTATGCTCCAGACAGCAACTAAAAAACGTATTTTTGAAATTGTCAAAGATGAAGCCGGTGACGATTGTGATTTAATTGCGCAAGTTGGCTCAATTGATTTACAAGAATCTAAAGAACTGGCTAACTACGTTGTTAACGATTTAGGATACAAGACGATTTCTGCAGTTACGCCATTCTACTACAACTTCAGTTTCCCAGAAATCAAATACTACTATGATGAGATCGTTAAAGATGTCGATGCTAACTTAATTGTTTACTCAATTCCAGCATTAACTGGTGTTTCACTCTCATTAGATAACTTTGCTAAACTTTTTGAAAATCCTAAGATTATTGGAGTTAAGTATACTAATGCCGATTTCTTCTTGCTAGAACGGCTTCGTAATCGGTTCCCAGATAAGAAGATTTTGTTTGGAACTGATGAAATGCTATTGCCAGCATTATCATTAGGGGTTGATGGTGCCATTGGTTCAACTTATAACGTTAATGCAGCTCGTGCACAATCTGAAATTAAAGCTTTTGAAGCTGGTGATATGAAGAAGGCTCTTGATATTCAACACCAAACTAATGACTTGATTTCTGCAATCTTGAACAATGGTTTATATCAAACTATCAAGTTATTACTTCAAGATATGGGAGTAGCAGCAGGATACACCAAAGAACCAATGCACAAGCCAACTCCAGAAATGGAATCAGTAGCTCATGACATTTATAACAAGTATTTAAAGAACTAAAGAAGGCAGTATTATATGAAAAATAATTTTCTGGAAGCAACCAAAGGGAATTTAGTGGTTTCCTGTCAAGCTTTGCCTGGTGAACCGCTCCATAGTTCATTCATTATGGCACGGATGTCGCGGGCAGCTAAACAGGCGGGAGCTGCAGCAATTCGTGCAAATTCTGTAGTTGATATTCAAGCAATTCAGGATGAGGCCCACCTGCCAATGATTGGTCTTGCAAAGGTCGACTATGATGATTCACCAGTGTACATCACACCGACGATGAAGGAAATGCGGGCGGTAGCAAGTACTGGTTGTGAAGTAGTTGCCTGTGATGTAACAGGGCGCCCACGTCCTAATGGTGAAAAATTAGCTGATATTGTTACACAAATGCGGAAAGAATTTCCAAATACACTGCTAATGGCTGATACTGACTGCATTGATAGTGTTAAAATTGCTAACGATTTGAATTTTGATATTATTGGTACAACAATGCACGGTTATACTCCAGCTACTGACGGGATGAATATCGCTGATGATGATTTTGCATACCTCAAAGAAGTTATTAAAACAGCGCAACATCCTGTAATTGCAGAAGGTAAGGTTGACCGTCCTGAAAAGGCTAAACGTTGTATTGAATTAGGGTGCCATGCTGTTGTGGTTGGTGGAGCGATTACCCGCCCACTTCAAATTGCAACCGGGTTTGTAAACGCCCTTAAATAATTAGTAAGGAATGATTATGAATGTCTGCACGTTTTATGGAACAAGTCGAAAATCTTTTTATTAACCTCCCTCGACAGGAAAAGAAAGTAGCAAAGGTAACTTTACAAAAGCCAGCTGCAGTGCGAAAGATGAACATTACTGAATTAGCTAAAGCGGCTGGTGTTGGGGTTGCTACAGTGAGTCGGTTCACTAAACGCGTTGGATGCAAAAACTTTGCTGATTTTAAACTGGCATTAGTGACGCCAGATACAATGCAACGGGAAACTGAAGACAGTGTTTCAACGCCTAATGACATTCATAATTATTATCAAAAAATTCTTTCAGAAACCATGGCGATGGTGTCGACAAAACAGTTGCGACAAGCTGCTAATTTAATTCATGATGCAAAACGAGTCTACGTATTTGGAATTGGGAGTTCCGGTTACAATGCTCAAGAATTTACGCAACGACTATTGCGAATGGGAATTGCGGCATTTGCAATGACCGAAAGCAATATGATGACCATTGCGAGTTCCACCATGTCATCAGATGATTTAGTGATTGCGTTGTCTGTATCAGGAAGTACACCAGAGGTTTGTTCTGCAGTGCGTGATAGTCATAAAAATGGAGCAACGATTATTTCTGTAACAGCTTTTCGGAATAGTCTATTGGGAAAAATGAGTGACATGATTTTTCAAATTAAAAGTACGGAACTAGTCGGTGACTATGACTTTATTAATTCACAATTTGCAGTGACTTATGTAATTGACATGCTGACCCAAATTTTGTTGAAGTTTCCTGATTTTCGTCTAACCATGAACAAAACGGTTGAATCAATTTTAGTGACGAAAGAAAAAACCAATAAATATAGCCGTCATTTGTAAGACGGCAAACTCAATGCGAAAGGAATTTTCGAAATGAATGTAATTGTTGTCAAGAATGCTCAAGAAGGTGGCAAGGAGGGATATCAAATTTTTCGGCAGGTAAAGGACCGGGGCGGTAAAGTTTTTGGTCTCGCTACCGGAAGTACTCCGCTGACGACGTATCAAGAGTTATGTAATAGTGATATTGATTTTAGCGATTGTACATCGATAAACTTGGATGAATATGTTGGTTTGGGACCCAACAACGACCAAAGCTATGCATATTTTATGAAGCAAAATCTGTTTAATCAAAAACCATTTGCGAAATCATATATTCCAAATGGACTTGCGCAAGATATTGCTGAAGAAGTTGCTCATTACGATCAAATTATTGCTGACCATCCAGTGGATTTGCAAATCCTAGGAATCGGTCGTAATGGTCATATTGGTTTCAATGAACCTGGTACCCCGTTTGACAGTACCACTCATGAAGTCCACTTAACTCCTTCGACAATTGAAGCTAATTCACGCTTTTTTGATAATCCAGACGAAGTGCCGCGGTATGCACTATCTATGGGAATGGCTTCCATTATGAAAGCTAAACACATTTTATTAGAAGCGTATGGTGATGCTAAGGCAGATGCAATTGCTAAAACAATTGAAGGGCCTGTTACTGAAGAGGTTCCTGCAAGCATTTTGCAGAAACATTCAGACGCAACGCTCATTATTGATGAAGCAGCAGCAAGTAAGTTACATGGGCAGTATTAAGGAGTTTATTAATGCAAACTGTAATTAAACATGCAGATATTTATACTGGAGAAGATACAATTAAAGATGGCTATATTCGCTTTACAAAAAGCGTATTAGCAGTGGGTCCGATGATTGAATATCAACCAGAAGCCACTGATGAACAAATAATTGATGGTCATCAAACAGTAATTGTACCGGGATTTATAGACGTCCATAGTCATGGTGGCTATGGGATTGATACGATGGATGGTGACCCTGCTAAGCTAAACGAAATGGTCCATCAAGTTACCAAGAATGAAGGTGTAACCACGTTCTTTCCAACAACCGTGACTCAGTCTGTTGAAAACATTAACAAGGCAATGGTTGCTATCAAAAAGGCTGCAGCAGAGAACCCGGTTATTCAAGGAACCCATTTAGAGGGACCATTTGTATCAGCAGAATATAAGGGGGCGCAACCGGAAAAGTATATTCAAGATCCTGACTACCGTCTTTTGGATCAATGGAATGAACTTGCGGGAGGCTTAGTCAAAATGATCACGTATGCTCCTGAAAAACCAGGGGCACATGAATTAGAACAATATTGTTTAACTCATAATATTGTTCCTTCAGCCGGTCATTCCAGCGCTACTCGTGAACAAATGAAGCATTCATTAGCAAGCCATATTACGCACCTGTACAATGCCCAACGGGGAATGCGACACCGTGAACCCGGTCTAACAGGTGATGCATTAATGGAAGATAATCTCTATACAGAAATCATTGCCGACGGTTTCCATGTAGTCCCGGACATGATTCGGTTAGCATACCAAATTAAAGGTCCCGATCGGATGGAATTAATTACTGATTCATTGCGAGCCAAGGGAATGCCAGAAGGAATTTCAGAACTTGGCGGGCAAAAGGTAATTGTTAAAGATCACCAAGCACGTTTAGAGAACGGGCATTTAGCTGGTTCTGTTCTCCAATATAACTTGGCCTTCCAAAACGTTATCGACTTTACAGATTGTGGTATTGCGAATGCAGTCAAAATGTCATCAGTTAACCAAGCGCGTGAATTTGGACTCACCACTAAAGGTGGACTGACAGTTGGAAAAGACGCTGATTTGAATATTTTGGATCAGAATCTTAATCTCAAATCAACATATAGTTATGGTCAATTGGTAAAATAATTAATCAACACACTCCTTTAGAACAAATAGGGCCTAGCTTTCGGTTTAGCGAAAGTTAGGCCCTATTTGTTGTATTGCGCTGTTTTATTTTGTTAATAACTTCCAGAGCTTTTGTTGGTAAGGAGAAATGGCTTTATTATTTCTTCGTACGCATGAAATTAGGAATTCTGGTTTCTCGGTATCGAGTAATGGTACTTGAACAATGTCATTGGATGGAATCACTGCGAGACTAGTGATATAAGAAATACCGATGTTTTCTGCCACCATTGATTTAATAACATGCACGTCAGAACTTTTGTAAATCACTCGAGGACGAATATGATTGATTCTGGTCATTGTCTTGAAGGCTTGGTTGTGAACAAAACTTTCATCAAAGGTAATGAATTTTTCTTGAGTTAATTCTTTGAAATATACTCCAGTATCAGCCTTTTGGGCCAGTGGATGGTCCGGAGAAACGATGATATTAATCGGAAATTTCTGGATAGTTTGGCTAGTTAGATGCGGATAGTTAATGGGAACTAAGGAACCAAGAAGAGCAACATCAATATCACCATGACGTAGCATTTTCAGCAGTTCGGCAGAACCCTGTTCATAGACTTCTAGTCGTGGCATTAAATCCATTTTCATCATTGAAGGGGTTAAAGGTGGGAAAAAATAGTTACCGATGATCGGAGGAAGACCAAATAAGATCTGCTCTTCTTTGGCATTAGCAATATCTTTAGCAGCCACTTCCAACTCATTGAGAATGGATTGAACATGCTGGTCGAACTGGAGGCCATTATTAGTCACCGTTAATTCATGGTGGGATTGGTCACGGATGAAGAAAGTGGTGTGAAATTCTTCCTCTAATCGCTTCACGGCATTTGTAATAGTCGGCTGACTGACGTGAAATTCTTGCGCCACTTTTGAAAAATTTTTTAATTGGACAAGTTTGTGATAATATTTTAAATCTTTGATATTCAATTTAAAGCACCTTTAAATCAACGTTTTCTTTTGTCATATAATTATTTTTTATTATAACACTACTATTTGACTATAATTTAATGCGACTTTTACAATGAACTGCGTAAACTGATAGTGATCGATATGAAAAGAGAGAGGATCTTATAAATGACAAAAGCAATGGACATTTTAAACAATCCTTACCTTAACAAGGGTACTGGATTTACATTAGACGAGCGTCAAAAGTTAGGTTTAGTAGGAGCACTGCCTGCTAAAGTACAAACATTACAAGAACAAGCCGATGAAACGTATGCTCAATTTAAGACTAAGCCAAAGGGCTTACCTCAACGGCAGTTCTTAATGGAAATTTTTAACACTAATCGGACCCTGTTTTTCTATCTGATGGGGCAACATATTGTCGAATTTATGCCAATTGTTTATGATCCGGTAATTGCAGAATCCATTGAAAATTACAGCAATATTTTTGTACAACCACAACAAGCTGCATTCTTATCAGTGGACGATCAGGACAATATTAAAGCCGGCTTAAAAAACGCAGCGGATGGTCGTGATATCAAATTAATCGTAGTAACTGATGCTGAAGGGATTCTTGGTATTGGTGACTGGGGTGTGAATGGAGTTGACATCGCTGTTGGTAAGCTAATGGTTTATACTGCTGCCGCGGGAATCGATCCTTCACAAGTTTTAGCAGTCTCCTTAGATGCTGGTACTAATAACCAGCAACTTTTGGATGATCCATTATATTTAGGTAATCGTCATGAACGGGCAACGGGAGAAAAGTACTATGCGATGGTTGATAAGTTTGTCCAAGCTGCTCGTGAATTATTCCCAGAAGCATTACTCCACTTTGAAGACTTTGGCCGGGACAATGCTGCTGTTATTCTTAACAAGTATAAGGATGAAATGCCAGTATTCAATGATGACATTCAAGGAACAGGAATTATTGCACTAGCAGGTGTATTGGGAGCTCTGAACATTTCTAAAGAGAAGTTAACAGATCAAAAGTTCTTAACTTTCGGTGCTGGTACTGCTGGAATGGGAATTGCTCAAATGCTTTATGACGAGATGGTTCGCCAAGGGGCGGATCCTGAAGAAGCTAAAGAGCATTTCTACCTAGTTGATGTTCAAGGATTATTATTCAGTGATACCCCAGGATTAACACCAGAACAACGGAAATTCACACGGAAACGCAGTGAATTTACTAATGCTGATGAATTAACCGACTTACTATCCGTAGTGAAGGCAGTCCACCCAACAGTAATGATTGGTACTTCTAAACAACCGGGTGCATTTACAGAAGATGTTGTTAAAGAAATGGCGGCTCATACTGCACGACCAATTATTTTCCCAATTTCTAACCCAACGAAGTTAATCGAAGCAATGCCAGCTGACTTAATTAAGTGGACAGACGGTAAGGTCTTAACAGCAACTGGTATTCCAGTGGAAGATGTTGAATATCAAGGAGTTAAGTACAATATCGGACAAGCAAATAATGCTTTAGTATACCCTGGAGTTGGTTTTGGGGCCATTGCAGCTCAATCTAAAGTGGTAAATGAAAAGATGCTTGCTGCGGCTGCCCATGCTCTTGGTGGCATTGTTGATCCAACTCAGCCCGGTGCTGCGGTCTTGCCACCAGTTGCTAAGCTAGAAGAATTTACTACGAAGGTATCTGAAGTAGTAGCACAATCTGCAATTGACCAAGGCCTTGCTGGAAAAGGAATTACTGATGCACAAAAAGCCGTTGCTGATTTGAAATGGGAAGCAAAGTACTAATTTAAATCGCAAAGGATAAGAGAGGAAGATTAACAAATGTCTGTATTCTTAACGTCAGTATCCAGTGTGGTTGAAATTGTTTTAATCATGGCATTAGGGTACATTTTAAGACGTAACAATTGGTTTGCTGATTCTTTTGGTGGTAACATCGCTTCATTAATCACTAAGATTGCGTTACCAGCGTCAATTTTTATGAGTGTAATGAAGTACCTTACTAAGGATAAATTAATGGGACTAGGAATTGGAATTATCTTTCCAGCTCTCGCGGTCATCGTTAGTTATTTAGTAGCTTTTCTTGCTGTGAAACTATTTAAGATTCGTCCAGGACGGCGTGGTATTTTCATCAATGCGGTGGCCAATGCCAACACGATTTTTATTGGAATGCCATTGAACACTGCATTGTTTGGTAACAAAGCAATGTCATACTTCCTGATTTATTACATTGTTAATACTGTGTCTACTTGGGCATTTGGTGTTTACCTGATTCAAAACGATGACCCAACAGCGGACGGCAAGAAGGAACGAGGAAAAATCAATTGGGCCAAATTATTGCCAATGCCATTAGTTGGTTTTATCTTCTCAATCATTTGGTTATTGATTGGGATTCCGGTTCCTAATTTCTTAGGTCAAACTTTGACGTACGTCGGTAGTCTGGTGACCCCATTATCATTGATCTATATTGGGATTGTTTTATATGATGCAGGACTCAATAATTTCCGGTTTGAACGGGATTCCATTTTGGCGTTGATTGGGCGCTTCATCATTTCACCATTAGTTTTAATTATTTTAATTAAATTTGGAATGGGCTTAGGTGTTCATTTGCCAAGCCTTATGCGCCAAACACTGGTGGTTCAATCAGCTACCCCAATGTTAGCAGTCCTACCAATTCTGGCTAAAGAAGCCCACGGTGACGTAAAGTATGCTACAGACGTCGTTGTGATGAGTACTGTTTTATTTGTGGTTGTTGTCCCAATTCTGATGGCCATTCTCCAATTCGTATAATAAGTAATTTATAATTTCCTAATAAAGACGGCAGAAAATTTCTGCCGTCTTTTTTATACGACACTTTTAAATAATGTAATAGTATGATACTATTCTCTTGTTAGTTTTAAAATGGAACATATTTAAGAAATGTTCCATTAAGATTAGGAGGAAAGTTACAAATGACTGAAATTACGAGAACGGAGCGTGACTTTCAACGCGCTTTACTGCATTTGCTCGCAGATCATACTTTCTTATCATTATCTGTGGAACAGATCTGTCAAGAAACGATGATGCACCGTAGCAGTTTTTATCGTTATTTTGACGATAAGTATGACCTGTTAAAGCACACTGTTAATACTAAAATTACAAATTTAATTGACGAAAGTGATTCTTCCGAAGATGAGCTAGAAAACGTTGTTGACTACCTATGTTCGCATAAGGATATTATGCGTAACTTGGGGACTAGTCATTCCAATAGTTCTCTTTATCCAACGATGGTCACCATTTTGGCTGATATCATGTTGACGCGGTATGAAAATGGGGTCAATGACCGATTGATAAAAACAATTGGAACGTTCGATAATCCTGAAACCACGGCCTATATGCTCAGCGCTAGTATTGTCGGGGCATTTTATTGGTGGCGTAATCAAAATTACGAAACTTCTAAAAAGACGATAATCAAGCAGGCAAATAAATTTATTGAATGGCTAACAACCAAATCAAATTTAAATGGTGATTAAATTGAACAAGATATTAAAAAATAACAGTTTAGTGAACATCCTATTAATAATGGTAGCGATTCTGGCTCCACTAATGTATAGTCTGTTTTTCATTCAGTCAGTATGGGATCCCTATGGTGGGGCAAAGCATTTGCCAATTGCAGTGGTCAATAAAGATATTCCCGCTAAATACCAAGGGAAAGTATTAAATGTGGGACAACAGACCGTTAACCAGCTAAAGAAAAATCATGAATTAAAATGGGAGTTTGTGTCACCTCAAGAAGCAAAGTCTGGTATGAGCCATCACCAGTACTACACGGTTGTTACCATTCCACAGGACTTTTCTAAAAATGCCTCTACGGTAATGTCGAAGCACCCTCGCAAAATGGAACTGCACTACCAAACCAATGACTCTAAGAATTTCTTAGCACGCAGTATTAGTGATGTTGGTATGAGTAGTTTAAATAGCCAAATTCGTGCTTCAGTTACAAAAGCATATGCCACCGCTATGTTTGACCAATTGCATACTCTTGGTAAGGGAATGAATCAAGCGGCAAGTGGTGCACACCAAATTAGTGATGGGACAATGACTCTAGCGGATGGAGCTAACCAATATTTTGCCGGTGTTTCTAAAGTTAATCATGGGGTTCAACAACTTCAAATGGGAGTAGCTCCACTAGGTGCAGGGGCAACTCAATTAGTAAACGGCAGTGCAAAATTAGCTGCAGGTGTGAATCAATTTACAGGTGGCACAAATGCTTTAGCAGCTGGACTGCAATTACTGACGGCTAAGATTCCGGAATTGAATGGTGGAATTGACCAACTCCAGGATGGACTGAATAGCTATACCAATGGGACTAAGCAGTTAAGTGCTGGTTTACAACAAATTAGCAACCAATCAGGTCAATTACGGAATGGCTCTCATCAGTTGAATATGGCAACGGGTCAATTTACTGCCTTGAATAATGGTAGTCAGCAAATTTCTAGCAATGTCGCTAACTTTAATAATGTTCTTCAGTCTAGCCATTTAATGGAAACTCTTGGCTCTGCCCAACAGTTAGGAACTGCAGCAGCTAGTTTGCAGAACCAATTGGGACAAGTTAATCAAATGATGGATTCGTTAAAAGGATTAGATGCTAGTCAATTAGCAGCAGTTGGTAATGCTGTTAATAACATCGGTCCTTCCTTAACTTCAGGTTTAACAAAGATTGGCGGGAACGCAGAAAATAGTGCTACCACGGCAGCGCGGTTAGCGCAAACTGTGGCAAGTGATGCTAACGCTAGTGCTGCTACAAAGGCGGCTGCCAACAGCGCCGCACAATCAATTGCTGGTAATGTTAATGATACGAAGTCACAAATCGGCAACCTACAAAATGTGATGAAAGGGATTGAAGGGGCTCAATCATCTCTTGCACCAACAATGCAAAAATTACAATCATTACAACAAGGAATGCCGCAACTATCAGCAACATTAACCAATGCTCAACAATTATTAACACAAACGAATGCATTAATGGATCAGCTTAATAGTAACCAAGCTTTAATTGCTGCAATGCCTGGACAAATGCAACAACTAACTAATGCAACCCAACAGCTAAGTAATGGGACAGCTCAGTTGGCGCAAAGTTCAGGAATGATTAATACTTTTGCCAATGGTGTTGATCAATACACCAGTGCAGTTGATCAAGCTAATCATGGTGCACAAAAGCTATCATCAGCAAGTGGACAATTAACTAGTGGTGGTCAACAATTGAAAGCAGGATGGTCACAATATGCTGCCGGCATTCAGAAAGCAGGTGATGGTGCTGCATTATTAGTTGCCAATTCACCAGCATTAAATTCTGGTGCAGCACAATTAGCTACTGGCTTAGGACAACTAGGAAGCAAGGTTCCTGCATTAATTAGTGGCGTTAATCAATTGGCCAGCGGTACTAGTCAGCTGGATGCTAACTCACCGAAACTAGCTTCAGGGATTGCCCGCTTAAATGCTGGAGCTGGCACGTTAGCCAGTCGCTTAAGTGATGGTGCAGATCAGGTGAACAGTGTTCACACTAATAACAAGACAGCTGGCATGTTTGGTGCACCAACTAAGCTGACTCATAGTAGTTATAGTCGGGTTCCTAATTATGGACACGCACTGGCACCATTTATCATGGCGACAGGTCTATTTATTGGGGTATTGATTTTCACATTAGAATTTCCGTCCAATAAAATTCTGGCAAAAACATTTACAAAACAACAAATGCTTGCTCATGAATTTAAAATGGCACTCTTAATTAGTATTTTGATGGCTGCCGTGCAAAACGTTGTTTTAATGATGATGGGGCTGCATGTTCATGATATTCAAGGCCTCTTTACAATTACCATTATCTATACAATTGCCCAGATGGCCATTATGCAATTCCTAACAATGGCGCTTGGACGTTTTGGAACAATTCTAGGACTGTTATTGTTTGTTGCTCAATTAGGCGGTGCCGGTGGGATGTTCCCAATGGAAGTCACTAATAAGTTCTTTAATATGATTCATCCAATCCTTCCAATGACGTATGGCATTAATGGTTTACGTCAAGTTATTACTGATGGGTTTGATGGTGCTTACTTACGGATTAATTTATTGATCCTAGTTGGCTACGCAGTTGTCTTCTACATTTTATTGCTGCTAATCGCCGGACATGGTTTGTTTAATGAAGAATGGAATGAAATTAAAACATCAATGCGAGAAAAATCTAATTTAAGTACACAAAAAGATTAGAAACTCGTATAATAAAAGGGCTAAATTAAAGATTCTCGGGATTCCCGGGAGTCTTTTTTCATGGAAAAAGCATGAGGAGTGGAATTAAACATGAGTAGTCAGGAAGTTCCTGCCAATCAGTATCAACATCATATGAAAATCGACTGGATGGATTTTGTTACAAGTGACAATATTACACCAGCGACTGAGGCTAATTTGGTCGAACGTGCTGTGATTGTCGGTCGAATCGGTATTATGATGCTGGCTTGTGGTACTGGTTCATGGCGGGTACGCAACTCAATGAATATTGCAGCCAGAACACTTGGGATGACCTGTTCAGCGGATATTGGCTTAGTATCAATTGAATACACTTGTATGGATGACCATCAAAGCTATACCCAGGCGCTCTCTTTGCCTAGTACGGGGGTTAACACTTCCAAATTAAATGCGATGGAACATTTTATGAAAGACATGGAAGCAGAGGGTGTTAGTTGGACAATTGGTGAGATTCATAACCGCTTAAATGAAATTAAGGCTTCTAAAGGTAACTATCGACCTTGGATGGTAGGGCTAGCTGCTGGTTTAGCATGTAGTGCCTTCGTCTTTTTGCTAGGCGGTGGACTAGTGGAAATGCTATGTTGCTTTATTGGAGCTACTTGCGGTAACTATGTTCGACGCAAAATGATTGATCATCACATGACATTATTTGCTTGTATTGCTGTAGCTGTGGCAACGGCATGTATAGCATATCTGGCAGCGTTCATGTCTGCCCGCGGTATTTTTAACGTCAATCCACGTCATGAAGCTGGTTACATTGGAGCAATGCTCTTCATTATTCCTGGTTTTCCATTTATTACGAGTGGCCTGGACTTATCCAAGTTGGACATGCGCTCGGGATTAGAACGAGGTGCGTATGCACTAATTATCATTACAGTGGCGACACTCGTGGGTTGGCTTGTTGCAATGGTCGTTCACTTGCGTCCTGAGGATTTTATTCCGTTATCCTTATCGCCACTTGCTTACTTATTGTTGCGGATTCCTGCCAGTTTCTGTGGGGTCTTTGGTTTCTCAATTATGTTTAATAGTAAGATTAAAATGGCTACTACTGCGGGCCTAATTGGGGCAGTCGCAAATACGTTACGTTTGGAACTAGTGGACCTTGCTAAGATGCCTGGTGGCGCTGCTGCTTTTATTGGCGCATTAACTGCGGGACTGCTAGCATCAATCGTACGTAAAAAAGTCGGGTATCCGCGGATTTCCATTACAATCCCCTCCATTGTGATTATGGTTCCAGGGTTGTATATGTATCGAGCTGTTTACAACATTGGACTAACATCCATTAGTAATGGTGCACTATGGTTGACACGGGCGCTTTTAATTGTGGTGTTCTTGCCGCTAGGCTTGATTGCCGCTCGTATTCTGACTGATAGTACTTGGCGTCATAATGGTTAGCGACTTTGCTAGGGGAGAAAAGCGATGCAAATAAAGTATCCAGAACAGCTAGTTGAACAAGTTCGTCAACGCATGGTTGGTCAACATTTAACGGGATTTGTGCCCGGAATGGGGCCAAAACACCCAAGAATAGTGTTGCTGGGAGAAGCACCAGGGCGTAAAGAAGCAGAAACGGGGGTTCCGTTTGTTGGCAGTTCCGGTAAAGAGTTGATGAAGATGATTGAGCTAGCGGGCTTAACCCGGGATGATGTTTATATCACTAGTGTGGTGAGAAGCCGTCCATTTTCAATCCGCCATGTTAAGGATAAAAAAACGGGTGAAATAATTGAAAAGCACCCTAATCGCACGCCAACCAAAAAAGAAGTTCTCGCATATGCACAGTTGTTTGATTGGAAAATTAAGACTGTTAACCCGCAAATCTTAGTACCACTTGGAAACACTAGCTTACAACGTCTTTTAGGGGCACAAGCGAATGTTGGTAAAATGCATGGGCAGCCTGTACAAACAACGATTCAAGAAGCGTTGCCTGATGATAGTGGATATCAAATGGGTGATCATCCATATTGGGTGTACCCAATGTATCATCCGGCAGCATACTTATATGCACCCCGGTTAGAGCCTACCGTCCGTGAAGACTGGCACCAATTTGGTAAATGGCTGCAACAAATTTAGTTCATGGGATTAAAATAAGTGAATAGGGAAGATTGTTAACGCTCATGAAAAGGCCTCGAGTATTCGAAATGTTCAGAATACCTGAGGCCTTTTTGTGTGCGATGAGCAGTCATTCCATCCAAAAACAATGCTTTTTTAGAATAGATGATTTACCATATAGGGTAAGATTGATTACTTAACTTTAGAGGAACAATTATGAGACATGAACGACGACTCAATCGCCAAGTTGTAAAGGAAATGGCGAATAGTATCAAAAATAGCATTAAAGATCAAAGAGAGTGCGGGAAAAGCCGTTCTAAAAAGGCTGCACTAGTAGAGTTAAGCCTGCAATTATCTGGATTTAAGCAAATGCTTCATGATCCGGCAAAATTGCATGATGAAATGATTAAACAAGCGGCAGCAGCTAAGCATCCGTTTGTATTGCCTAAAGATGTTGAGCAACAAGACGGTGTTGTTAGAAGGACGATTGCTGACTTGCCAGTGGTGGTTCTAAATGCCAATACCGTTAGTGATAAAGTGATTATTTTCTTGTGTGGTGGAGCTTACTTTCTTCAACCAACAAAAGATCACTGGCACTTTTTACAACGGTTAGGTGCGAAAACAAATGCTCAAATCATTGTTCCACAGCATGCACTGGCCCCTGCTCATCACTTTCAAACTGCATATGATCAACTGTTAGGAATGTATACTGCGATTTATCAAGACCAATCTGTTAATAATATTACCTTGATGGGCGATTCAGCGGGAGGAGGGCTTGCTGCCGGCTTTTGCGAATGGCTGGCTAGTCGTAATTTACCTCAACCACGTAATTTAATCTTAATTTCTCCATGGTTGGACTTGACCCTGCGTAATCCGTTAATTCACAAGTATACCGACTACGATGCAACGTTAGACGTGACAGGTTTGCGAACTGTTGGTCAATCATGGGCGGGAAATACGCCAACAGATGATTATCGACTCTCACCAATTAATGGTAATGTGGAAGCATTGCGAAATGTATTATTATTTGTTGGTACTAAGGAAATTATGTTTCCAGACGTCATGAAATTTGTAAAAAAATTGCGGGCAGCCGATGTAAACGTTCAATACCATATTGGACGGGAACTTTATCACGAGTATCCAGTTACTCCCATTCCTGAGGCTAATACGGCATTGAACCAAATTAACCGGTTCATAGTTAATGATTAATTATAAGTGCGGTACAATAGTTTACGAGGTGAATAAAATGAAAGTTGCAGTCGTTTTAGCAGATGGATGCGAAGAAGTAGAAGCATTAACGCCGATTGATGTCTTCCGTCGGATGAATATTCAAGCTGACATGGTAGGATTAACTCATCAGGATGTGATGGGTGCTCATCAAATTGCACTTCATTGTGACAAGGTTGTTGATGATTCATTGTTAGAATATGATTGTGTGATTTTCCCTGGTGGTATGGGTGGTGCACATGCATTACGAGATAATGACCAATTAATGGAATTGATGCAAAAACGTCAAGCAAATGGTCAATGGAATGCTGCAATGTGTGCAGCACCAATTGCTTTTGCGCGGTATGGTTTGTTAGATGGTCATGACTATACTTGTTTCCCAGGGATTGATCAAGAAACGAAGAAAGTGGCACCAACTGGACACTTTAAAGAAGACATCACTGTTGTGGATCCTAAAGGACACATTATTACTAGTCGTGGTCCAGCTACCGCAATGGCATATGCATTTTGTATCGCTGATACATTAGGATTAGATACCAAAGAAATTAAGCATCAAATGCTATATGATTTCTTGAAAAAGAACATTTAAAAGAAGAAGCTTCATGAAAAACCAAAACTTGTTTTTCATGAAGCTTCTTTTTAACTCACTAGTTTTTCCACCAAATAAACCAAGGATGACGGCTTTCTTGTTGGTCAATCCGTTGGTTCACTACACTCAGTAGTGCCAACATGGATTCAACAAGCGATGCTTTCTTACGAAAGACTGTATACTTTGGAAACCAGGATGAGGCGTATTTATCCTTATAATGGCGCAGTCCCTGGAAGCCATAAAGGTGATAGCCATATTCGTAAATAAAATGGGCAACTTTTTCTTCGATAAAACTATACTGTGACGAACCAACATTAGATAATGGTGCCATTCCCAAGTCAAAATACTCATAACCATGTTCTTGACCGTACTGAAACATAGATACAAAGATTTTATCCATAATTCCGGACGGGGCGTGATGACTATGGCGCATTAGATCAATCGTCAATAATTTTTTACTGCCAGTCGGCATTAAGGTCGCAAAGGCGACTAATTCGCCATCTGCCGAACGAACCAGGGCAACAGGTGCTTCATTGATATATTGAGGGGAGAAAAAGCCTAGTGAAAAGCCCTTTTCTACTTCTTTGCCGAGCCAATCATCTGAGACAGCCTTCATCTCTGACATTAGCTGGTTATCAAACGGGGGTTTTACAATCTCAAAAGTGTAGCCCTCACGATCAAATTTATGCATTAATGCACGTTGGGAACGTTGCTTTTTACCGGCTAAAGTAAAGTCGGCTAGTTTAACCCAACCATCTTCTCCAGTTTTCATGAAGTCAAATCCATATTCATGTAAGGTCAAAGTTGTATTGCTATTGACTTCATAGAATACCAATTGATAGCCGTATAAATCAGAATCATGAAGGAATTTTTGAATGGCTTGATCCTTTTTGGCCTGATTACCAACCGGGTCCCCCATAATGACTAACTTATCGTATTTTTTGCGGTACATAAAAAATAACTGGTCTTGACCATCTTCAGTATAGTAATAAATATTTTTGTCACGGAGCATTGCAAGGTGGCTAGTTTCATTACCACCGAATTCGTTAATGATATTAAGAATTCGCTCCTTATCTAGTGGTTGTTGACCATTAAATGGGTCGGCACCAGACATGAAGTAACGAATCATCAAGAACAGAATAGCAAATCCCAGGAGTAAACCAATAAACCCAGACAACCAAATTTTTTCACCTGGGAATAACAGAAATTGGGGAACGTTATGGTTTGATGAATAGTTCGGAGTATTGATTACACCAACGATGATATATAGAACCAAACTACCAACAAAAATGAGACTATCAATCATAAACTTTCCAAATGAATATTGGAGTTTTTTACGGTATGGAACATGACGCATTAGGAAGACTAATAGCAAAATAATAAATAGGAAGATAGTTAAGGAGATGGTTCCAAGGTTAATTAACGTATTGGTAATACCAATCACTAAAATGATTACGGTTGGCCAGTAGGCACGCTTGACCTTTGCTTGTAATCCACGGGCACAGGCTAACATTGCAATTGCAAATAAGATTGTAGTTAGTTGATGAAGAAAGAAGAAGGTAAAAGGATAAAAGCGTTGTAAGAACCGGTTACTATCAGTTAAATCTGGTACTGATGCGGCCAATAACATCAAAATCCCGGAAACATACATAAAGCAGGTAATGAGCCAATGGGCAACTTGCCGGGCAATTGTTAATGGAATATGGTCAAAAAAGTTATCAAATTGGACAAAGATATGGTGAATAAAGAAAATGGCACCTAAAATAATTGGCACAATGTAGTAAAAGACCCGGAAAAGGAGGAGCCAAACAATCGTGGTTGCTCTTGGGACTCCAAGCATAGTTAATTCAAACATCATCATGACATCAAAGGATCCAATTGCACCAGGTAACATTGAGACAACTCCGAGGATTTGGGCCACAACGTATAATGGGAAAACGGCGGCTAAGTTAGCTTTAACCCCCATTAAGTATCCGATAAGAATAAAGAATAATGCTACAAATAACCACTCAAAGGTGGAACTGAGTGTAATGAAGCCTTCCAAACGAGGTGTTAACCCTTGAAATAGTTTTGAGTCATGACGACGAGTAAAGAAAAATACAATTGGGAAATAGCATCCGCCAGCAATTAACCAGATGGTATAACGATTAAAGTCGCCGCCATCATGAAATCCATACATGATGATTAGAGCGATCCAGCATAGAATCGATAATCCTGATAAAAGGAACACAGCAATTTTAGCAATTGCTAGCAGGATTTCACTTCGGCGCGCCTCCTTACCATAAAAATATGCTCTCATGGTGGCACCTAACAGGCCCCCAAAACCAGCGATATTAGTAAGAGTATTGGTAATCCACCCACTTCTAAAAATGTAGAATTTGCTAAAATGACCAGGAAGCAAGTGAGTAATTGCAACATCGTAGCCAAGCATGGGAACTACCGCAAGCAGTCCGCAAATCGTCATAATGATAATGTTTAACAATGATTGCTGTTGAAGTCCATTACCAACAGCATGCCAATCCACATCCTTAAAGAAATTGCTTAGCGCAATGACAACGAAAATGACCACTGAAGCAATAAAAAGGGTTTTAAAGATCTTGGCATATTTATTCCAGATGTTTTGCAGTTTCTGGATTTTACTTTGCATGATTAAATACTCCTTCATAAAATTCAACACATCTATAATAAGATAACCGGTGGAGTGAAGCTAGTGAAGTTGGAAATTATCTAAGTATTTTTCAGAAAAAGATTGACGAGAAAAGAATGTTCACGTATACTACTAATTGTTGTTTAAATGGTCCGTTGGTCTAGTTGGTTTAGGACGCATCCCTGTCACGGATGAGATCACGAGTTCGAGTCTCGTACGGACCGTCATTATAATTTTAAGCTGGGTTTAGCCCAGCTTTTTTAGTATCATAAGGAGTCACTATGGAAAACACATGGGAGTATCAAGGATCAGAACCAATCAAAATCAAGCGTTATTTAAGCCAGTTAGGGATGGGGCATCGTCTATTTAACGACATTAAAAATGGTGATGGTGAATTAATGGTTGACCATCGAATAGTTCGACCGACCACCAAAATCTTACCTCATCAGACTTTAACGATTAAAGTAACGCCAGAGTTGGCAGATCCTACTGTTACAGCAAGTGAAAAGACATTATCCATTATCTACGAAGATAATAACTGGTTAGTGATAAATAAGCCCAGTGGCCTTGCTTCAATCCCTGGTCCTACAGAAGCGGAAGATACAGTTTTAAATCGGGTTAAGGGATATTTAATTCAACAAAAAGATGAGAATCAACGCCCTCATTTAATCACCAGGTTAGATAAGTATACCAGTGGGTTATTATTAGTAGCTAAGCATCGGGTGGCATCTAGCATGATTAGCCAGCAAGTTGAACGGCACACGATGAAAAAGTACTATCTTGCCTTAGTGCAGGGCAATGGACTTGAGAAGCATGGTTTTATTGAGAAACCAATTAAGCGGGTTGCTGGACAAGCTGCTAGAGTCATTGATCCATCAGGACAATCAGCTAAGACGGAATACTGGGTGCAGAAATATAATGATCAATATAGTTT
>NZ_JACJKU010000090.1 GCF_016901675.1 Limosilactobacillus coleohominis | reverse complement strand
CATTTGCGAAGTCAATTTCGCTTTAATTTATTTTGAGAGCTATCTCAAATTCTTATTTTATATGAGAGTTTGATCCTGGCTCAGGATGAACGCCGGCGGTGTGCCTAATACATGCAAGTCGAACGCGTTGGCCCGACTGATTGATGATGCTTGCATCTGATTGACGACGGTTTACCAACGAGTGGCGGACGGGTGAGTAACACGTAGGCAACCTGCCCAGAAGCGGGGGACAACATTTGGAAACAAGTGCTAATACCGCATAACAACGAAAACCACATGATTTTCGTTTAAAAGATGGTTTCGGCTATCACTTCTGGATGGGCCTGCGGCGCATTAGCTTGTTGGTGAGGTAACGGCTCACCAAGGCTGTGATGCGTAGCCGAGTTGAGAGACTGATCGGCCACAATGGAACTGAGACACGGTCCATACTCCTACGGGAGGCAGCAGTAGGGAATCTTCCACAATGGGCGCAAGCCTGATGGAGCAACACCGCGTGAGTGAAGAAGGGTTTCGGCTCGTAAAACTCTGTTGTTGAAGAAGAACGTGCGTGAGAGTAACTGTTCACGCAGTGACGGTATTCAACCAGAAAGTCACGGCTAACTACGTGCCAGCAGCCGCGGTAATACGTAGGTGGCAAGCGTTATCCGGATTTATTGGGCGTAAAGCGAGCGCAGGCGGTTTTCTAAGTCTGATGTGAAAGCCTTCGGCTTAACCGGAGAAGTGCATCGGAAACTGGATAACTTGAGTGCAAGAGAGGACAGTGGAACTCCATGTGTAGCGGTGGAATGCGTAGATATATGGAAGAACACCAGTGGCGAAGGCGGCTGTCTAGCTTGCAACTGACGCTGAGGCTCGAAAGCATGGGTAGCGAACAGGATTAGATACCCTGGTAGTCCATGCCGTAAACGATGAGTGCTAGGTGTTGGAGGGTTTCCGCCCTTCAGTGCCGGAGCTAACGCATTAAGCACTCCGCCTGGGGAGTACGACCGCAAGGTTGAAACTCAAAGGAATTGACGGGGGCCCGCACAAGCGGTGGAGCATGTGGTTTAATTCGAAGCTACGCGAAGAACCTTACCAGGTCTTGACATCTTGCGCTAACCTCAGAGATGAGGCGTTCCCTTCGGGGACGCAATGACAGGTGGTGCATGGTCGTCGTCAGCTCGTGTCGTGAGATGTTGGGTTAAGTCCCGCAACGAGCGCAACCCTTGTTACTAGTTGCCAGCATTCAGTTGGGCACTCTAGTGAGACTGCCGGTGACAAACCGGAGGAAGGTGGGGACGACGTCAGATCATCATGCCCCTTATGACCTGGGCTACACACGTGCTACAATGGACGGTACAACGAGCAGCGAACTCGCGAGGGCAAGCTAATCTCTTAAAACCGTTCTCAGTTCGGACTGCAGTCTGCAACTCGACTGCACGAAGTCGGAATCGCTAGTAATCGCGGATCAGCATGCCGCGGTGAATACGTTCCCGGGCCTTGTACACACCGCCCGTCACACCATGGGAGTTTGCAATGCCCAAAGCCGGTGGCCTAACCTTCGGGAAGGAGCCGTCTAAGGCAGGGCAGATGACTGGGGTGAAGTCGTAACAAGGTAGCCGTAGGAGAACCTGCGGCTGGATCACCTCCTTTCTAAGGAATAAAACGGAAGCTACACATTGTTGGAACTTTGTTCAGTTTTGAGGGGTTTACCTCTCAATTGAATAATTGAGTAACCGCTTATTTGGGCCTATAGCTCAGTTGGTTTAGAGCGCACGCCTGATAAGCGTGAGGTCGATGGTTCGAGTCCATTTAGGCCCATATGGGGAATTAGCTCAGCTGGGAGAGCACCTGCTTTGCAAGCAGGAGGTCAGCGGTTCGATCCCGCTATTCTCCATTGAATGACCGGAAGGTCATTCGAAAGTTTGTACTTTGAAAACTAAATAATATTCTATTTTCTAATTAATCAAGAAAACCGAGAACACCGCGTTATTTGAGTTGTTTAACGAAATAATCGCTAACTCAATTAACTTAAATGATCGAAGATCATTCTAGGTTAAGTTATGAAGGGCGCATGGTGAATGCCTTGGTACTAGGAGCCGATGAAGGACGGGACTAACACCGATATGCTTCGGGGAGCGGTAAGTACGCTTTGATCCGGAGATTTCCGAATGGGGAAACCCAAGCACCTTAGTAGGTGCTTACTTGACCAGTGAATTCATAGCTGGCAAGTGGTAGACGCAGTGAACTGAAACATCTAAGTAGCTGCAGGAAGAGAAAGAAAATTCGATTTCCTGAGTAGCGGCGAGCGAAAGGGAAAGAGCCCAAACCAACGAGCTTGCTCGTTGGGGTTGTAGGACTGAACATTGGAGTTACCAAAACGCAACGTAGACGAAACAGGTGGGAAACTGTACCAGAGATGGTGAGAGTCCAGTAGTCGAAACGTTACGTTCTCCGTTCAGGATCCTGAGTACGGCGGGACACGTGAAACCCCGTCGGAAGCTGCGAGGACCATCTCGCAAGGCTAAATACTCCCTAGTGACCGATAGTGAACCAGTACCGTGAGGGAAAGGTGAAAAGCACCCCGGGAGGGGAGTGAAATAGTTCCTGAAACCATGTGCCTACAAGCTGTCGGAGCCCGTTAATGGGTGACGGCGTGCCTCTTGCAGAATGAACCGGCGAGTCATGATTGCGTGCAAGGTTAAGGTGGAAAAACCGGAGCCGTAGCGAAAGCGAGTCTGAAATGGGCGTACGAAGTACGCAGTTATGTACCCGAAACCAGGTGACCTACCCATGGTCAGGATGAAGGTGCGGTAAAACGCACTGGAGGTCCGAACCCGTGTCAGTTGAAAATGGCTGGGATGAACTGTGGGTAGCGGTGAAATTCCAAACGAACTTGGAGATAGCTGGTTCTCTCCGAAATCTCTTTAGGGGGAGCCTCGGAATATAGAATCTTGGAGGTAGAGCACTGTTTGGACGAGGGGCCCGTCATGGGTTACTAATTTCAGATAAACTCCGAATGCCATTGATTTATGTCCGGGAGTCAGACGATGAGTGATAAGATCCACCGTCGAAAGGGGAACAGCCCAGATCACCAGTTAAGGTCCCTAAATATATGCTAAGTGGAAAAGGATGTGGAGTTGCACAGACAACTAGGATGTTGGCTCAGAAGCAGCCACCATTTAAAGAGTGCGTAATAGCTCACTAGTCGAGTGATCCTGCGCCGAAAATGTACCGGGGCTAAGCATATTACCGAAACTGTGGATGTGCACGAAGTGCACGTGATAGGAGAGCGTTCTAAGGGCGGCGAAGTCAGACCGTGAGGACTGGTGGAGCGCTTAGAAGTGAGAATGCCGGTATGAGTAGCGAAAGACAGGTGAGAATCCTGTCCACCGAATGACTAAGGTTTCCTGGGGAAGGCTCGTCCACCCAGGGTAAGTCGGGACCTAAGGCGAGGCCGAGAGGCGTAGTCGATGGCTAACAGGTTGAGATTCCTGTACCAGTTAATTATGTTTGACGATGGAGGGACGCAGAAGGCTAAGCGAACCGGACGATTGGAAGAGTCCGGCCAAGCAATAAGTCAGGACGTGAGTTAAATGCTTACGTTCGCGTTGACAAGTTGTGATGGGGAGCGAAATTATAGTAGCGAAGTCGCCGATGTCACGCTGCCGAGAAAAGCTTCTAAGGAGTAATTAACTGCCCGTACCGCAAACCGACACAGGTAGTCGAGGAGAGAATCCTAAGGTGAGCGAGAGAACTCTCGTTAAGGAACTCGGCAAAATGACCCCGTAACTTCGGGAGAAGGGGTGCTGCACGCGAGTGCAGCCGCAGTGAAAAGGCCCAGGCGACTGTTTATCAAAAACACAGGTTTCTGCAAAATCGTAAGATGAAGTATAGGGGCTGACGCCTGCCCGGTGCTGGAAGGTTAAATGGAAGGGTTAGCTTCGGCGAAGCTCTGAAATGAAGCCCCAGTAAACGGCGGCCGTAACTATAACGGTCCTAAGGTAGCGAAATTCCTTGTCGGGTAAGTTCCGACCCGCACGAAAGGCGTAACGATCTGGGCACTGTCTCAACGAGAGACTCGGTGAAATTGAATTGCCTGTGAAGATGCAGGCTACCCGCGACAGGACGGAAAGACCCCATGGAGCTTTACTGTAGCTTGATATTGAGTGTTTGTACTGCTTGTACAGGATAGGTAGGAGCCATTGAAGTCGGGACGCTAGTTTCGACGGAGGCGTTGGTGGGATACTACCCTTGCATTATGACCACTCTAACCCGCGCCACTGAACGTGGCGGGAGACAGTGTCAGGTGGGCAGTTTGACTGGGGCGGTCGCCTCCCAAAAGGTAACGGAGGCGCCCAAAGGTTCGCTCAGAATGGTTGGAAATCATTCGCAGAGTGTAAAGGCACAAGCGAGCTTGACTGCGAGACAGACAGGTCGAGCAGGGACGAAAGTCGGGCTTAGTGATCCGGTGGTTCCGTATGGAAGGGCCATCGCTCAACGGATAAAAGCTACCCTGGGGATAACAGGCTTATCTCCCCCAAGAGTCCACATCGACGGGGAGGTTTGGCACCTCGATGTCGGCTCATCGCATCCTGGGGCTGTAGTCGGTCCCAAGGGTTGGGCTGTTCGCCCATTAAAGCGGTACGCGAGCTGGGTTCAGAACGTCGTGAGACAGTTCGGTCCCTATCCGTCGCGGGCGTAGGAAATTTGCGAGGACCTGTCCTTAGTACGAGAGGACCGGGATGGACATACCGCTGGTGTACCAGTTGTTCCGCCAGGAGCACCGCTGGGTAGCTATGTATGGATGAGATAAACGCTGAAAGCATCTAAGTGTGAAACTCGCCTCAAGATGAGATTTCCCATTCCGTTAAGGAAGTAAGACCCCTCAGAGATGATGAGGTAGATAGGATGGAAGTGGAAGTGCGGTGACGCATGGAGCGGACCATTACTAATCGGTCGAGGACTTAACCGTAGTGGTGTTCCCTTGATGAAGGAAGATCAGGATATTGTTTAGTTTTGAAAGCACAAGCTTTCAAAGTGTGGTGATGATGGCTTGAAGGATACACCTGTTCCCATGCCGAACACAGAAGTTAAGCTTCAACGCGCCAAAAGTAGTTGGGGGATCGCTCCCTGCGAGGATAGGACGTTGCCACGC
>NZ_JACJKU010000089.1 GCF_016901675.1 Limosilactobacillus coleohominis | reverse complement strand
CCTTCATTGCTAGTACGTTTATTGCGGTAGTTAGTGGAGTAATCGGGGTATTTGTCGTTGCCAGGAATATGCCCTTTATGACCCATACCTTATCTGAAATCGGCTTTGCCGGGGCCTCTTTTGCCTTGTTTATGGGGTGGCCAGCATTAAATGGAATGCTCTTGTTTACAATTCTTAGCTCGGTCATGGTTGGCCAGTTAACGATTGATGAGTCGCGGCGTGAATCAGTTATTTCCGCGGTTTCCGCACTTTTTATTGGATTAGGGATTTTATTTTTATACTTATCCAGCAAAACAGCTAGTTCCGCTACCAGCATTTTGTTCGGTAGTGTTGTAGGAATTAGCCGTCATGAGGTTTATCAGTTAGTGTGGTTATCGCTGATTGTATTAGCAGTGGTCTTTTTGATATACCTGCAGCTTAAATTTTCATCCTTTGACCCAGATGGTGCTGCAGCTAATGGTCTGAATGAAACTCTGATCTCGGTTACCTTCTTGTTGTTATTAGCAATGAGTGTGAGTGTTGCCGTTCAAATTGTGGGAACGTTGCTGATATTTGTTTTACTAACCCTTCCTGCAGCTAGTGCAAAGTATTACACTACCGGAACTGGTAAAATGATTGGGTTAGCAATCCTGTTTGCTCTGCTGGGAGTATGGCTGGGGCTTTACTTAGGGTATGTTACAGACTGGCCAGTGAGTTTCTTTACTTCCACCATTGAAGTGTTAATCTACTTATCTGCGTTGCTCTACCAGCGATGGGCTACCGAATAAGCATTAAAAGATGGTAAAATTGTTGCAGGCCGAATGAGGCCTGCTTTTTTGATAAAAAATAGTCAAATTACCGCTAAAAGCCGAACAATTATGTTATTATTTGTAGGTATCATAGATTAGAAAAGTAATTTTAGTAACGAATTAATTTAAAAGGGGTTACAAGATGAAAGTTAGACGAAGTAATCGGCTGGTGGATATGACCCGGTATTTACTGGATCATCCGCGTGAGCTGGTTTCATTAAAGTTTTTTGGTCAACGGTATGAGTCCGCTAAATCTTCCATTAGTGAAGATTTAAGTATCATTCGGAATACTGTTGAACGGTGGGGTGTAGGCCGTTTGGAAACCTTGCCAGGGGCAAGTGGCGGTGCACGGTTAACCCCACTGTATTCAAAAGACAATGCACAAACGGTAATTGATCAGTTGGTTAAGGCGGTGGATGACGAAAGTCGCCTTCTCCCAGGGGGCTATGTCTACTTATCAGACCTACTGGGTCGTCCGGACATTCTGCGTAAAGTTGGGCGGTTAATTGCTACCCAGTACATCGATCAAGATGTGGATGTCATTATGACTGTGGAAACAAAGGGGATTCCTATCGCCCAAAGCGTGGCAATGTATCTCAACCGACCTTTTGTAATTGTTCGAAATTCGTCTCATATTACTGAAGGATCAACCGTTAGTGTGAACTACGTTTCTGGATCTTCACAACGGATTAAGAAAATGGAACTGTCACGGCGCACGATGAAGGAAGGCGCCAACGTGGTAGTTGTCGATGACTTCCTAAAGGGCGGGGGCACAATGAATGGTATGAAGTCCTTGATCCAAGAATTTGGCGCTCATTTAGTAGGAATGACGGCATTTGCTGAAGGACAGTTTGATGGTGAACGGTTAGTTGATGATTGCACATCATTAATTAGGGTTGACGCGCAAGATGGGGTTAACAAACATCTCAGTGCTAAGGCCGGTAACTATCTTGATAAAGTATTTCAAACAAAGGAGTAATCAGAACTGATGGGACAAAAGAATGCGATCATCCTCGCTGCTGGTAAGGGAACCCGGATGAAGTCAAAGTTATATAAGGTGCTACATGAAGTTTGCGGTAAGACAATGGTGGAACATGTCTTAGGACAACTTGAAGCTGCTAATATTGATAACATTGTGACAGTTGTCGGTTATGGAGCAGAAAGTGTTGAAAATACAATTGGTCCCCGTTCTAAGTTTGCTTTACAAAAGCAACAATTAGGAACTGGCCATGCTGTTATGCAAACTGAAGATATTTTGGGTGATATCGATGGTGAAACATTAGTGGTTAGTGGTGATACACCACTATTTACCGCTGATACTTTTAAAAAGCTGTTTGAATATCATAAGCAACGTCAGGCGGCTGTCACCATTCTAACTTCTGTTGCCCCAGACCCAACCGGTTATGGTCGGATTGTGCGTAACGATGTTGGAATTGTAGAACGAATTGTTGAGCAAAAGGATGCTAACCAACAAGAACGTGAAATTCATGAAATTAATACCGGAGTTTACTGTTTCGATAACAAGAAGTTGTTTGCTGCTTTAAAGAAGATTAACAACGATAATGCCCAAGGTGAATACTATTTAACTGACGTCATTGCCATTATGAAGCAAGAGGGTGAAGTAGTAACCGCATATAAGATGGCTGACTTTGACGAATCTATGGGAGTTAACAACCGGGTTGCCTTAGCACAAGCTAATAAGATTATGCGGAAACGGATCAATGACGAACTCATGATGAACGGGGTCACAATGGTAGATCCTGAGACAACCTACATTGACGCTGGAGTTAAGATTGGTCGTGACACTGTAATTGAAGGTAACGTTGTAATTAAAGGCGACACCACAATTGGTAGCGACTGTCTGATCGGTGCTGGTTCACGGATTATTAGTTCACAAATTCATGATGGGGTTAAAATTATTTCTTCCACTCTTGAAAACGCTGAAATGCATGATGGCTCCGACATTGGTCCTAATAGTCACTTACGTCCACAAGCTGAAATTGGCAAGAATGTCCACATCGGTAACTTCTGTGAAGTGAAGAAGGCTTACATTGGTGAAGGAACCAAAGTGGGTCACTTGACTTACGTTGGAGACGCAACCCTTGGCAAGAATATTAACGTTGGTTGCGGGGTGGTCTTTGTCAATTACGACGGTGCCAAGAAACACCACACTAACGTTGGTGACCACGCCTTTATCGGTAGTAACAGTAACTTAGTAGCGCCAGTTAACATTGCTGCAGATTCATTTATTGCGGCAGGATCTACGATTACTGACGACACTGACCAGTTCGATATGGCCATTGCACGGTCCCGGCAAACGAATAAACCAAATTATGCAAAAAAACTTCCCTGGTAGTTGCTTTTTAGTCAACTAATCAATATGATAAAGGGTGGTACAGGGAATTTATTTTGGAGGACCTCATGAAACAGAAATATTTTGATCCTAATCTGAAGATTTTTTCGTTAAGCTCAAACCGGCCATTGGCTGAAAAAATTGCTCAAGAAGTAGGTGTTGAATTAGGTAAACTATCCGTTGACCGTTTTAGTGATGGTGAAATTCAAATCAACATCGAAGAGAGTATTCGGGGAGACAATGTTTACATTGTGCAATCAACTTCCGCACCGGTTAATGACAACTTGATGGAATTGTTGATTATGATTGATGCTTTACGACGGGCCAGTGCCAAGACTATTAATGTGGTAATGCCTTACTATGGCTACGCTCGTCAAGACCGGAAAGCCCGGTCACGTGAACCAATCACTGCTAAGCTGGTTGCCAACATGCTGCAAAATTCCGGTGTTGATAGAGTAATCGCGCTTGATTTACATGCCGCTCAAATTCAAGGATTCTTTGATATTCCGGTCGACCACTTGATGGGTGCACCACTGCTCGCTGACTACTTCATTAAAGAAGGGGTTGCTAAGGATGCAGTTGTGATTTCACCTGACCATGGTGGTGTAGTACGGGCACGTGCGTTAGCTGAATTTTTGAAGGCCCCAATTGCAATTATTGATAAGCGGCGTCCAAAGGCCAATGTTGCTAAGATTATGCACATTATTGGTGATGTTAAGGGTAAGAAGTGTATCATGATTGATGATATGATCGACACTGCTGGTACGATCACTTTAGGTTCACAAGCATTAGTAGATGCTGGAGCAACTGAAGTATACGCATCATGTACCCACGCGGTTCTTTCTGGTCCTGCGATTGAACGCTTGGAAAACTCACCAATTAAAGAAGTGGTTGTAACCGACTCTATTCAATTGCCAAAGGAAAAGCAGATTGCTAAAATCAAGCAAGTTTCTGTGGCCCCATTAATTGCGGATGCAATTAAACGGATTAATGAAAACCGGCCAGTTAGTCCGTTATTCAAGAACCTGTTTGATCGGGTTTCTAAAGAATAATTTTAAATCGTTTGTTAAGATTCCTAGAGTCTTAGCAAACGTTTTTTGTTTAATAAACAAAAATGGTATAATACGGATAACCCTATTAAGGAGGAATATTGAAAATGAAAAAGGGCTTGATTTATAAAGTAGCTCTATCAACAGCTAGTTTAGCAATGATTTTTGGATTAGCTGGTTGTGGTCAAAAGAGTAGTTCTAATTCGAGTAGCAGTTCTGCTAAGTCGACACAAGTAACAGAGAGTGCGGCTGATAAGGCATACAAGAAGGCTAATGATCTGATTACTCAAAAGAAGTATCAAAAAGCATATGATCTTTTAGACGATGTTGAAAACCAAAACAAAAAAGTTGAATATCTGGAAGAAGATTTAGATAGTTACCTGGACGCACGTGAAGATTACAATAAGGGCGATTATCAGGAAGCTGAAGCTGAATTACCTGGTATGAAGTCTGACAGCAAGCCAATGAAGAAGGCTTACAAGGCTTTACGTGTTAAGATTTCCAAGGCTATTAATGGTGAAGTTGAAACCAGCACTACCCAAAACAAGAATAGCCAATCCAGCAAGCAATCTAACAGCAGTGTTAACTCACAATCTAGCTCCCAAAAGGCAGCCAATGCCGCAGCTGCACAAGCTACTGGTGAAAACGTTGTGACGAACTTTGCTAATAAGATGGGCTTCAACAAGAAGGGTTATGGAATTATTCCAGTATCCAAGAATGGTAATACTTACCGGTTTGAAGTTCGTCAAAACAATGCTGACAATTCAGTTGCTAACATGGTTGGGATCTATGAATACAATTCATCAACCGGTGCTGTAACCAAAATTGCCTAAAGTTCACAACTAAATAGCTGAGGAGAATTTACCCCTTGAAAGCTTAAAAGGCCTTAGACATTCGGAAATCCGAATGCTTAAGGCCTTTTTGTTAGGCTCTACATCATTTAGTGTTGGTTTAACAAAATCGTGAAATTTTCGCTAAATTGGTATAGTTTTACGAGTTACATACTTTTAGGGTATGTGACTCTTTTATTTTACT
>NZ_JACJKU010000088.1 GCF_016901675.1 Limosilactobacillus coleohominis | reverse complement strand
CTTCTATGTACAACAATGAATTATAACATTAAATATCTATTAACGTCATCACTGTTTTATGATTTACCTTAAAAATGATCCTAAGCCATACAATAATCCACCACCAAGAATAATTACTGCTGGAATTAAGAGGGCTTTTACAAAGAAACCAACTAAAGCCACAATGAGTAGTAAACCAAGTAGCCAGAAGGAAAATTTTAATAGTTTCCATAAAAGCCAAATGATTAAAATTGTGATTAATAAGCTCATTTATTAACTTCCTTTCGATAGTTGGTAGTTATTATAGCAATGTTTTTTCACGTGTTAACACCCTTAAGCAAGATTTAATAATACTTTAGTTTCTCGCCTTTTGTCGATGAAAACCCTGTGGTACAATATAGATTAACAAAAAATACATACGGGAGGTGATTACCATTTTAAATCGGACGAAGCAGTTTATGCGTAATAATGACTTAACCTATAAGAAAGAATATATTCGGCCAATGATGACCCCCGAACATGTTTACGTTTTTCGTTTTGGTAAGCACAAACTCAATAATCGGGTAATCATTCGATACTCTCATACATGGACTGGACGGTTAAAAATCAACGAAATCGATGTTCGCTTGCATCATCAACATCATCCAAGAATTTTTAAAACAGAAAAAGACTTGATTCTCTATCTCACAGAGCATTTAGAAAAGAAGAAAGCTCGGAAAAGGGAAGAGCAATCGGACGTACCTGAAGAGAAAATGAATGCAAAAGAATAAAAATTCTTTATCGAGAAAGCGACAGTCAAGTCGCTTTTTTTATAATAAAGGAGTGTTAATAAAATGGATTGGACTGCTATTACTGTCGAAACCACTAACGAGGCTGTTGAAGCGGTTAGTTATATCTTGACGGATGTTGGATCAACCGGGAATAAAATTGATGACGCAGCCGATTTTGCAAAGATGAAGCCAGGTAACTATGGTCCATATGGAGAAATAGTTGACCCTGACGAGCTTCCTCACCGTGAACACGGAGCTGCTGTAACTGGCTACTTCCCACCAAAACTATTTGTTCCAGAGTTGGTAAGTGAAATTAAGCAGCGGGTACAAAAGTTAACTGACTATGGGCTAGATCCAGCACCAGCGAAAGTAACGAGTTCAGCAATTGATAATCAGGATTGGGCAACAGCCTGGCAAAAATATTATCATCCAGTGCGGGTAACTAGTCACTTAACAGTGGTTCCGGAATGGGAAGAATATAATGCTGAAAGTCCACATGAAGAGAAGATCATTTTGGATCCTGGAATGGCATTTGGGACTGGGACACACCCAACAACGAAATTAATGATGCAGGCTTTAGAAATTGTTGTAATGGGTGGCGAATCTGTAATTGATGTTGGAACTGGTTCCGGAGTATTGGCAATTGCTGCGAAATTATTAGGAGCTGGCAATGTTGAAGCGTATGATGTCGATAATGTGGCCGTTGAATCAGCTAAGAAAAATGTAGCTTTAAATCCAAAAGTTCATGATATTCATTTAGGGGTTAATTCGTTACTTGACGGTATTCATACTCAAAAAGATATTATTGTTGCTAATATTTTAGCCGAAATTATCCTGCCTTTAATTCCACAAGCCTATGAAAACTTAAAACCGGGCGGCTATTTTTTAACTTCAGGAATTATTAATGATAAGTTTGATGAAGTTCGCAAAGCCCAAATTAAACAAGGTTTCCGAATTGATGAAACCTTAAGAATCAAAGATTGGTATGGGATTATCGCGCATAAGCCAACGGAGGATGAATAAGATGCAACGTTACTTTATTAATGAATCACTAAGTGACGACCATCAAATCACACTTCCAAAAGATGTGGCTCATCATTTCGTTACTGTATTACGAGCTAATGAAGGTGATCAGTGCGAGTTAGTGCTTAATGACCACCAGGCCTATCAATGTACATTGATCGATGTTGAACATGCCATTGTTCAGGTTCAAAAACAGTTAAAGCAAAATGCAGAGTTGCCGCTTCAAGTCACTTTGGCGTGTGGATTGCCCAAAACTAAGGATAAACCAGAGCTAATTGTTCAAAAAGGAACAGAACTGGGTGTTACCGAAGTAATCTTTTTTGAATCTGACCGGTCAGTAAGTCACTGGAACAATGGAAAACAAAATAAAAAAATTGCTCGCTTACAAAAGATAGCGGATGGAGCAGCAGAGCAGTCCCACCGCAACCTGATTCCACAAATTAAATATTTACCGAATTTAGCAACTTTATTAGAAGAAGTACAGGCAGATAAAAAAGTGGTTGCATGGGAAGAATCAGCTAAGCAAGGTGAAACTAGCCGCCTAGCACAGATGCTCAATGATAGTCATCCAAATGAAAAATGGTTAGCGATTTTTGGCCCTGAAGGTGGCCTGAGCGAGCAAGAGATTTCACAAATGAAAACTTACCAAGTGCAACCGGTTGGCCTCGGCCCACGAATTTTACGTACTGAAACTGCACCATTATATTTTATGAGTGCGGTATCTTTTGCAACCGAATTAAATCATTAAAATCTCTTGATGTCAGATGGAGATATTGAATTAAGTTGTGCTAGAATTAACCAATAATTATGAAGATTGAAGGAAAATGTGATGAAGGCATTCAGAATAAGAGAAAATTGGCAGATTTGGGCCGGAAGTATCGTTTTAGGAATTGTATTAACAGCACTATGTGCGAAACTTCCTTTTGTTTCAAGAGTAACAATGATGTGGCTCGATTTAATAGTTATTAATGGTGTTTTTTGTTTATGGCTTGGTAAACACATTAATAGCAAATCGAAGCCATGGGAATTATTTATTTTTCCGGTAATATATCTAATTGGCGGTTATTTATTTACTCCTCGATACATGTGGTATTTTGCATTAATTTATTTAGGAATTAGTTATTTAACTTGGTCCATGAGTCGTCATGAATAATTAAGGAGGGGTGGCAATGTCAAAAACAAGGGAATTAACACATGCGGACGTCAAGAAAATGATTTCTTCTTATATGAACGAAGAACATGTTGACCTATGTGAACGCGCCTATCATTTTGCAGAGGTCGCCCACAGCGGTCAAGTACGCAAATCAGGAGAGCCATACATTATTCATCCAATCCAGGTGGCGGGGATTCTTGCAGAGTTACGGATGGATCCAGAAACCGTTTGTGCCGGTTACATGCATGATATTGTTGAAGATACCGGAGCAACATTGGATGATATTAAAGAGATTTTTGGCCCAACAATTGCAATGATTGTGGACGGCGATACAAAGATCGGTAAAATTCACTATAAGTCGAACAAAGAACAAATGGCTGAGACGCACCGGAAATTATTACTGGCAATGAGTAAAGATATTCGGGTGATGATTGTAAAATTGGCTGATCGTCTGCACAATATGCGGACCTTAAACCATTTACGACCAGACAAGCAACGGCGGATCTCTAACGAAACACTGGAAATCTATGCGCCAATTGCAGATCGCTTGGGGATTAGTACTATGAAGTGGGAATTAGAAGACCTTTCACTTCGTTACTTGAATCCTCAACAATACTACCGGATCGTTCATTTAATGCATTCACGTCGTGATCAACGGGTTGCATACATCGACGAGGCGATTAAGGAAGTTAAGAAGGCAACTGCCGATTTAAATCTTGGCCCCAATGTTGAAATATATGGACGTCCTAAACATATTTACTCCATTTACCGCAAAATGGTTACTCAACACAAGCAATTTAGTGAAATATATGACTTGCTTGCAGTGCGGGTAGTAGTTGACTCAATTCGTGATTGTTATGCAGTTCTTGGTGCCATTCACACAACATGGACGCCAATGCCAGGACGTTTTAAAGACTATATTGCGATGCCGAAGGCTAATGGCTATCAATCCTTACATACTACGGTGATTGGACCTGAAGGACGACCTTTGGAAATTCAAATTCGTACCCATCATATGCATGAGGTTGCCGAATATGGGGTTGCCGCTCACTGGGCATATAAGGAAGGCAAAACTGACGGGGTTCAAGCAAATCTCGACAGTCAAAAGCTAAACGTCGTAAAAGAAATTCTTGAAATGCGAAGTGAAAGTCATGGCACTGATGAATTTATGCAGGGCGTACAAAGTGACGTTTTCACTGATAAAGTTTATGCGTTTACCCCTAAGGGTGATGTGATTGAAATGCCTAAGGGTGCCGGCCCACTAGATATGGCCTATCAAATTCATACTGAAGTTGGGAATCATACTACGGGTGCAAAGGTTAACGGTCGGATCGTTCCCCTTAACTACGAAATCAAGAATGGTGATATCGTTGACATCTTGACTTCAACGTCATCGACAGGCCCGAGTCGGGATTGGATGGATTTGGTGTCCACCCGTCGAGCACGAAATAAAATTCGGCAATTTTTCCGTGCCCATGATCGCGAGAAGAACATTGTAGAAGGTCAGCGAATCATTGAAGAGCAACTTCGTGAGGATGGCTTAGAACCCTCTGAGTTCATCACAACAGAGCGCACCAATAAAGTCGCTGATGAAATGCACTTTAAAGATGGTGATGACTTATTTGCAGCTGTCGGTTTTGGTGATGTTCCTCCAGTAGGTGTTAAAAATCGGTTTACAGCAGATTTACGTCAAAAAGCCCGTGATGATAAGCAACGCGAAGAAGAAAAAGCATTGCTTGAAGATCATAAAACGTTGGAAAGCTCTGCAAGTGATAAAAAGAAAATCGCTAAAGGTAATGGGGGAGTTGTGGTTGAAGGAGTTGATAATCTATTAACTCGTTTAAGTCACTGCTGCAGTCCTGTTCCAGGAGATCCAATTGTTGGCTATATTACAAAAGGTCGGGGTGTTTCAGTTCACCGAACTGATTGCCCAAACATTAAGAGTGCTGAACAAAGCGGCCAACGACTTGTCCAGGTTTACTGGAGTAATCCAGATGGTGATAAAACTAACTACAATGCTGATATTGAAATTCAAGGATATAATCGCAATGGAATGTTGAATGATGTCCTCCATACCATTAATAACAACACGCGCTTTTTGACTTCTGTGAATGGGAAAGTTGATAACAATCGCCTTGCTACCATTTCTGCTTCAGTTGGGGTCCGTAATCGGGCACAATTGGAACTTATTATGGATGCTCTTAAAAATGTTCCAGATGTTTATGTAGTAAAACGAGTTATTCATTAGGAGAAAAAATATGCGAATAGTTTTACAACGGGTTAATCAAGCACAAGTAAGTGTTGACGAAAAAGTGATTGGCAAAATTGGTAAGGGGTATATGTTATTAGTAGGATTTGGCCCTGATGATACAGAAG
>NZ_JACJKU010000087.1 GCF_016901675.1 Limosilactobacillus coleohominis | reverse complement strand
GCAATTACCGTGTGTGTATTTTTTGGGGTAATTGTCCTTTTTTATTGTCATCATATACAAAAACGGCACTGATGAAAACTCATCAGTACCGAATAGTGTAGAACCTTTTATTATGAAATAAAAGAGGTTTTACACCAACGAGTATGGGTTAGAGATTTTCTATCTCTATACCAATGTCATTTAGTGTAGAACCGATTAATTGGCCTAAAACAAAAACCAGTCCAAGCAACTAAGTTGCTTGAACTGATTAAATTTAGTTATCAGTACAGATTGACGATGAATTTTAAAATTTAGCCAATAATGAAGTCATACCTTTTTTTAATAGCGAGTAAGGCCTCATTTATATCAATTTCAATTAATGATTTATGCTAAAATAAGCATGGTTGTGAAAAAATAATTAATCTTTTGGGAGGATAATTATGGAAACAAAGAAACGTTTTAAAATGTATAAAAGTGGTAAGCTATGGGTTTCGGCTGCTATCGTAAGTTTATCTGTAATGGCCGGAGTAGCAGTTAATGGTCAGACGGCTAAGGCGGATGAAAATAAGAGTGCCCAAACACAATTGGTAGATCAATCTACTACCACCTCGAGTACAACGGGGAATAAAACAACAGATGATAAAGGTAATGCAACGGGAGCTCAAACTGACACTAATACTAGCTCTCAAACTAGCAATGACAGTAAAGGTAATGCTGACGACCAGAATAAAAATCAATCCCAGTCAGAGACAACCAATGTAAATGCTACCCGGACAATTAAATTTACAAACGATAATAATCAGCCAATTAACGTTAATGGTAAGACGTCTGATGCGCAACAAAGTGGTAATGTCCAGAAAGTAACTACAACAAATGGCAAAACAACAGTTACTTACAAAACAGATGGGGTTACATTTCCAGAATATAAAATTCCACAAATAGATGGTGCAACGAGTTATGTCGATAATAAACCAGCAACAACACTTTCAGCTGACAAGGTGACCCTTGATAAGGATGGTAATTTGGTAAACCCTGAAGTGACGGTGGTTTATAAGTTTCAAACATTAACTCCCACTGATGCGAAGACGGATACAAAGAATCCGGACATGTATAAGACGGTCACGCGGACAATTGAGATCCATGATCAAAATGGGAAAGTTACGTCTACGATAACGAAGAGTGTTAACTTAGGACGTACTAAAACACCTGATGGTAATGGTAAGTATACTTACGGTGATTGGAAGAACTTAGCCAAAAACAGTCAAGATATTTGGGATAAATACACGATTCCGACTATTGATGGTTACGTTTCCAAGGTTGCAATTGATGGTGGAGATGCAAAGTTTGCAGCAGCAGTTCCTGAGGTCGATAAGTTTGATGGAGACCCCAAGGATTCGAAAGTCATAGTTACATATCAACAAGCTAACAACGAAGACAAGGCTGAGGATCATAAAGGTGATCCTAACTATTGGAAGGCAGTTACCCGGACCATTAAATTTAAGTTAGCATTTGGTAGTCAACAACCGGTTGACGAAACTGTCACTTTTAAGCGAAATAAAATAATTACAGTTGATGTCAGCGGTAAAGAAAAAGAAGAATATACCGATTGGGAAGCTGATGGGCCTACCGCTTGGGAAGACTACAATATTCCTCAAATTAATTTCTACCATACTGAAGTGAACGGGACGCGGAGTATGCAGATCGCATCACAAAACGTAACTTCTGACACGCAGAATCAAACTTTAACGGTGACTTATGTTAGTGATGGAACTGACCCTAACAATCAAAATGTTGTTCCTGGGTTAAATGGTAACTGGGCGAATATTGATGCTATCTATATGACGGATGCTGGTATCCACGTGACGGGTTGGAATGCGAATAGCCAGAGTTTTAATCATAACTATCACTACTTAATTGTTCTAGATTATGGACAAAATCCGACCCCCAGGACATTTTACGGAAGTAGGCCGAATTTTGATTCAGAAACCAGTTTACCGTCCTGATGTATTTAAAATTCATCCAGTATGGAATGCTGCTTATTCTGGTTTTTATGCAGATATTCCTCTCAATACGAATGCTATGCATCAGGGGGATAAATTAAGAATACTGTCTCGATGGACGAGTGATCTTACTGGGAATACAGATTTAATAGGTCCATATTACACTATGGATTACAACACTAATCTGGCTAACTTAGATATTTTTAATGTTAATGGTAATCAATTAGAAGCTACGGGATGGCATGCTTCTAATAATATAGTTGGTCGTCCGTACCATTACGTGATCCTGTATGATGCCACTACTAATCGTGAAATTACTCGTCAGAGGGTACAAGACGGTATCGATCGTCCAGATGTTGCTAATGTCTATAAAAATATTTTGGCTGCAAGTAAATCTGGTTTTGATGTTAAATTTGATTTAACTAATGTTAATCTTGGTCATAACTTACAGATTATTAGTCGATACAGTGATGGAGCCAATGGCGAAGGCCACAATCTGGATTACTGGTTCCCACCTAAGCGCTTGGTATCAGGTGATCTAGGTAACTATGGTAATCTTGATAATGTTTCTATTAATAACGGCAAGATTCACTTCACCGGGTGGAACGCAACTAATTATTCTCAGCTTGAACCAAACAGGTTCCTAATTCTTTATGATGTGACCGACAATAAGCAGGTTGCCTTTACTAAACTGAGTGCTAATGTTCAACGTGGTGACGTTAATAAAGCTTATCCAAGTATTCAAGGTGCAGGTCAATCTGGATATGATGTTACGTTCGATGCAGACAACTTAACCTATGGTCACACTTATGCATTAGTTTCTCGGTATTCTACAGACAGTAATGATAATGGGAATAATGGTGCGCATGTGGATCATTGGTTTAACAATGCATTGGTATTTAATCAACAAGGTTACAGCATTGATAGTTTGACTTTGGAAAATAAACCAGCAAAAAATGATTTAAATAAAGCTAAGGTTGCACCAAAAGCGGATGTGGCAAAATCAGATGCTGATGCTAAGAAAGACGCTGACACCACAAAGGGTAATGACAGTAAGGATCCACAAACTCCAGCAACTATTAACCAATTGACAGTTAGTGGTTGGATGGCCAGTGATGCCTCAGGCCAATATCCAAATGCCTACGTGATTTTGCTGGATGCTAATGGTAAGGAAGTAACTCGTCAAAAGGTTACATTAACCGGGCGCCCGGATGTTCAGAAAGCTTTCCCTGTCATTTTAAACTCTGATAATAGTGGCTTCTCTGCTACCTTTAATTTGAGTGATGACCAATTGAAGCAACTCCAAAAAGATGGCATTCAATTTGTCTTACGTTATAGCAGTGATGCTAATCATGGTGAAGGCAATCGTGTTGATCAATGGACACATAAATATGCCTTTAAGAATAATAAATTTGTACAACTTTAATTTGAAACGAGATGTGAAATGAATTTACAAATGTTACTTTTCATAATTGTAATTGTTGCCGGCTTACTTCTTTTACTGCAGTTCTTCTTTCAATTAAGAAGAGCAAAAAGGGGTATCACCACAGTGAGTGGCTTTAGAGTTTTCATAAACTGGGTGTTAATTATTGCAATGGTTGTCTGCTTTGGTGGGGGTAGTTATATGTTAATACATGACCATAACCAAACCACTCCTCAATCTTCTTCTCCTAAAAAGGTAATTAAACAGGAAAATACTACTAATGCCATTACAGTACGATTTAAAAAGAAAGTGTACTTGAATAGGGATGGTAAGGCTAAGGTCAAGTTCTTAATTTCTCCAGGTACAAAGGTAAAAATTGTTGGGCATAATAGTGGTGAAACTTTTAAAACTATTAAAGCTACTGATGGAAAAGAGAATACTAAAGCATATTATACTTTCACCTATTCTGGGACTTACGACATTGTCGCAACTAAGGGATCTAAAAAGATTGTTAAGCATTTGAAGGTTAAAGATTACTCCCAAACTGAAAGTTCGTCTAGTTCTTCCAGCAAGGCATCTGAGAGCAGTAGTAGTAACTCTTCTTCAAAAGCAGCCGCTAATTCTAGTTCATCAGCCCCTCGAAATAGTAATGGTAAAAATACTAATAGCAGTAATATTAGCAATACCAGTAATGGAGGCGGATCCTATCATAGCAGTGGTACCGCTCCAGCACGGAGCTATACTCCAGCTCCTAGTCGTCCAGCCACACCTAGTGCACCAGCTAACGGAACGGGAGCTATGACAGGCGGTAACTATTAAGGACTCTTTATGTTTGTATAAGCGTTAAGGCTCTAAATAATTAAATCAGGCTACTTCACTAAGTGTGGAATAGCCTGATTTTTGTTTGGGATGAACAATAAAAGCAGTATAATTTAAAATGGTTGAATTTTTGGAGGAGTATAACAATGAAAAAAAGGTTGAAATTATATAAAAGTGGCAAATTATGGTTATGTGCAACCATTGTTTTTGCTGGATTAGTAATAGGAATGAGCAGCGAAGGGACAGTTCACGCCGATGATGTGTCCAATAATGGTGCAACTGTTCAGTCAACGTTGACAACTGATACTGGTCATACCGATTCCAGTAATAATATTGTTAATAATCAAGTGCCAGTTGATCATCAAACACAGGACAATGACCTTAATGCTAATGTAGGGTCATTAGATACGTACCAAATTCAAACAAATTCCCAAAACAATCAAGTTATTTTACATGCTAGTGGTTGGCAAGCCACTGGTCATAGCGATGACCAACGTTATCGTTATGCCATTGCATATGATAATACTCTTAATAAAGAACTCAATCGTCAACGAATTACTCCACAAATTCGTGCTGATGTACAGAATGTTTATCCCAATATTGCCAATAGCCGTTTATCAGGATTTGATGTTAATTTTAATTTACCCAATAACCTTGCAGGACATTCAATTAGCATTATAGCTCGCTATAGTGACGATGAAATTAACGGTGAAGGTCATCACACTGATTACTGGAGTTCACCAATTATTTTTGATAATCAAAATCGGGCTTCTTTAGATGAGTTGTCAAGTAATGACCATGGTGATTTGATTGTTAGTGGTTGGCATGCCACTAATTTGGCGCTTGGTAAAAATTATCATTACATTATTACATATGACCAGACCCATAATCATGAAATTGCTCGTGCTCAGGTAATTCCTACAGAGCGTGGAGATGTCGCTCAAGCTTTTCCAACGATAGCTAATGCTAAGAACAGTGGATTTCACGTTCAATTTAAATTAGACCCGGAGTACGCTCAGGATAGTATTGAATTTATTAGTAGATGGACAGACGATCCAGTTGGGAATGGCGATGCAGTAGATTATTGGTTTGCTCCTGTTCAAAAGGTAAATCGTGGTAACTTAGATTCCTGGAATTTAAGTAGTGGGGATCTAACTGTCAGCGGTTGGCATGCCAATGATGCCGCAATTTACGAACCTTATCATTA
>NZ_JACJKU010000086.1 GCF_016901675.1 Limosilactobacillus coleohominis | reverse complement strand
GCCCATAAAGGTCCTTCTTTCTAATGGAATGTTGTGGTAACACCATTAAAGACCTTTATGGGTTTTCTTGTCCACTTAAATGTTCAACTTATATTTTACAATCTGCCATATACTAAATCCATTGGATCAAAGTCCTTAGTTGCTTCTTCCCGTAAAATTTGGAAAAATTCGTCGGCTGAAGCGTCCATTGCAAATTCCATAAAATATGGACGTGAAGAATTGAAACCACGTAAATTCAACCGTTTTGCACACTTAATTCTTAACAACCTTTCTAGTGCTAAAAATGCATAGCTCCCAGTCCATGGTAACAAGCACCACATATTACCGCCTAAATTAATCAACTGTTTTTGAGGGATTCCAGCGATATTGCATGTGTCTCTGGCTTGAGTTAACCGTGCTTGAGCATTATTCATCAGGTATGGATACATAGTATTTTCATTCAGTACCTGTCGCATCCGTTCCAAAATCTTTGGCTGAATATCACCAGGGACATCCCCAAAGTAAGCTGGAATCCGACCCTTAACTTCATGACAGTATACCTGATGACGTTTTCGATCCACATCTTCTACCACCCAAACTCGACCAGCAATTGCAATCTTATCACCAACCGGAGGCGGCTTCACGATGGTCCCTAACTCTTCCGATCCAGCATGAACACTAAATTCAACGTTTTCTTGGAAGACTGCATAAAATTTAAAATTATTAACAACTCGTTCTCCGGCTAAACCCACAATCAATCCACCATTCTCTGTCTGCTGGATTTGATTGGACTTAATCAAATGGCGAAGTAGCACCTTGTAATCTTCTTGACTGACGTTATGAAAATAAGTTAATGGTAATACCCGTGAAGCCAGTTCTGCTGGCGTCATTTCGCCACTGGAAGCAAGCGTACTCATTGTTTGATGATACAACAAACTATATGGCAGCCGGTTTGGCTCCGGTGGTTCAACCCATCGTTCTTCGAGATACAATTGCACGAGTGCAATTCCCTGCAGAAGGGGCCATGGGATTAAATCCGGAAGCATTGCACGCGACTCTGGATGTTCTTCACGCATTACAAAGTGCATTTCTGGCGGGTTTCCCCGTCGCCCTGTTCGTCCCATCCGTTGCAAAAAACCGGAGACAGTAAAGGGAGCATCAATCTGAAAAGCACTCTCTAATTTTCCTACATCAATTCCTAATTCCAACGTTGCTGTCGCACAGGTGGTCATGTACGAATCTTCGTCCTTCATTGCGTCTTCAGCAGTTTGACGCAGTGCTGGAGATAAATTCCCATGGTGAATTAAAAAGCGGTCTGGCTCATGCTTATAAGCACAATACTCACGGAGCGCTTGGCAAACCGCCTCACACTCTTCCCGACTGTTAGTAAAGACCAAACATTTTTTACCACGAGTATGTTCAAAAATGTACCCAATTCCTGGATCGGCTAATTCAGGCGCTTGGTCTGTCTTAGGACCGATCAACTGGTTATTTTCATCTTGATCCTTAGCCGCCTGGGGACCCATCTTATAGAAATGTTCCATTGATAACCGCCATACTTGACGAGTATTTTGAACCTTTGGAGCCACTGTAGTATGAGAACTGCCTGCACCTAAAAACTCACTCGCTGCTTTTGTATTACCAATGGTGGCCGAAAGACCAATTCTTCTGGGATCAACGCCTGCTAACTTCGATAACCGTTCAATCAAACAAAAGGTTTGTCCCCCACGATCACTCCGCAAGAAAGAATGCAGTTCGTCAATGACAATATAGCGTAAATCATGGAACAGGTTAGGAATGTCCATATGTTTATTAATCATAAATGATTCAAGAGATTCTGGAGTAATTTGGAGAACCCCACGTGGATTTTTAAGCATCCGTCTTTTTTGCGATTGTGCAACATCCCCATGCCAACGCCAAATGGGAATATCCTGATCTTCGCAAAGGTCTGTTAATCGCCGATACTGATCATTAATTAAGGCCTTCAACGGGGCAATATATAAACAACCAATCGATGATGATGGGTGCTCACTTAATTCTGTCAGAATTGGGAAAAAGGCAGCCTCAGTCTTTCCAGCAGCTGTTGATGCAGAAAGCAACACATTGTGGTCAGTACCAAAAATTTCTTCGGCGGCAGCCACTTGAATTGGACGTAAATTTTGCCATCCTTGCTGGTAAATATAATCCTGAATAAATGGCGCATAGTGTGAAAAAACGTCCATCGTGCTGTCCTCCCTTCTTATAACATAAATTCAGTGTAATCCTTAGTCTTTTTATCACTAACCGCTGTCTGTTCAGTATAAGAGAACTGATCCGAATTTAGCAGGTCTTCAATGGTAGTTCCTGGGTTTTGCCAAACGATGTCCAGCATTTCGATAAAGTCTCGAATGACCTCCCGAGGCGTAATATTGATATCTGCACCGATCCGGGCATATTCAATCTTAATAAACTTGGCTAAGTCATCATCCGTAATTGTCTTTTGATAACCATACAATCCCGCGTGCATATCGGCCAACTTTTCGGTCAACACTAGCATTTCTTCAGCGGTTAACGGATCTAATTTAATAACTGGTGCATACATATCACGTGCTCCCGCTTGTGAAAACTTGCCTTCAGCCAACCGAGAACGTAACGCTTCATAACTATATACACCTCGGCGTCGATCTTCAATTGCTTGGGGTGTCCCACCCATTAAGATCCCCAGATACTTAGCCTTCCCTTGTAAAGTATCGTTGTACATTGTCAGAATTTTTTCATAGTTATACTGACGACTAATGCTGTTCGGGATTTTATAAATATTAACTAACTCATCAATCATGATAATCAAACCAGCATAACCAGCCTGACGGAAAAAGCTAGCAAAGAGTTTCAGGTATTCGTACCAATCACTGTCAGAAATAATGATATTGACGCCTAGCTCCTGCTTGGCTTCGGTCTTATGCGTATATTCACCACGGAACCACTTAATCACTTTGGCCTTGGTTTCATCATCATCGTTTAAATAAGCGTGATAATACATGTTCAAAAGTTTGGAAAAATCAAACCCATGGACCAATTCACTCAGTGACGAAATCACCGCATAAATTTTCTGATCAACGGCTTTTGCAAACTGCGGATCATCATTTGACAGCCCTGTTTCGCTTGCTACTTGAGTCTGAACAGTATTGATCCACCGATCCAAAATCAAGGTCAACGCCCCACCTTCCGGACGGGTTTTGGTAGCCAAGTTTTGAATAAGCTCCCGATATGTTGCAAGTCCTTGTCCCTTGGTTCCTTGCAACCTTCTCTCAGGTGAAAGGTCGCCATCAACCACTACAAAGTTTTTATCCATAACATAGTTACGCATCGTTTGTAAGAGAAAACTCTTCCCGGAACCGTACCGACCAACGATAAAATGAAAGGCGGCCCCACCTTCAGCAACAACATCTACGTCATGCAATAAAGCTTCTATTTCTGCTTTTCGGCCCACAGTGATATATGGTAGTCCGATTCGTGGTACAACCCCACCTTTTAGAGAATTTAAGATGGTTTGCGCAATCCGTTTGGGAACGCGGCGCTTTTTCTCTGGCATTATTTATCCTCCTTCAATAATTCTTGTATATCAGGTCGATAATCATCCACAATTTGTGGTTGATCTTGATCGTCAAATTCGATTACAGAATCACCAATCCAATCAAACAGCTGGTCGTTAATTGCATCTACTAGGATCGAAACCATTATGTGATGCTGTTTGCAGTAATCTTCATAAGGTTGGTCATTCAGTAATGCTGTTATCAAGAAGCGCTGATCTGAATCCAATGCAGGTTCGTCCTCGTTGTCATCATCCTGTTGTAATGGCTCATCATGATGATCACTTTTATCTGATGTTGTCGACTCTACATTAGGTTGTGGTGCAGAAGTTTCGATGTCTTCTTCTTTTTCCTCATCGGTCAATAAACTATCCCGCGTGACGGAAGCGTCGGCTCGAATCTGATCTAAATCACCCATATTAATTTTGATTTTAACTCGTTTGGCTTCTTCACGTTCTCGTTGATAATCTTGGAGACCCATTTTAATTATTTCCAGAACTTGTTCATCAATCGCACGGGGCCTTAATGGATGACCAAGATGGAACTCCTCACGGGCTACCCGATCTAATTCGTGGAAAAATGTATTCAGTCTTTTCGATTGGTCCTTTAGTGGGTACCACACTTTACAGTAGTATTTACGATCTTTAAACTGATACTGCCTTTCTGAATCAATTGGGTATTCATGAGCCTTTGGTAACTGATGAAACGAAAATACAGCCCCTGCGAAAAAGTATTTAGTACTAAATGCCTTTGTGGCAACCATTTGGTTAAACATTTGTGGTTGCTCATCCATCAACCGCTGCCAAACTGCTTTGACTACCTTAGACCACTCTTCTGGTGCCTTCTTGTATAAACGACATTTTTCCAAATATGAACAATGGTTAATAAATACCTTTGTTATTTTTTCTTCGGAATAGTCACCCGGGTGCAGCAGGATATGGTAATCACGATCAGTTTCTAATTTATCAGCAAATGCTTGATTAGCGCGTTGACGGTCTAAGCCATAATAAAGAACATAATCTTGTAACCACTGGTGAATATAGTCCTGCATTCGTTGACCATAATTATCAGCATAACGTTGACTAAATTCCAATAATTTGTCATAACCCTCCGTGGGATTTTTTACTCCGATGTTATTTAGTAATTCATAAATATATACATAAGCATATGAAGTACTGCTAACGGTAAAATCGCCATGACGAAGCTGAGTTCGCCAAGTAAAATATGTTCGTAATTGATGGACATTCATGGCATGGTAATCTGGGTAATAACGCTTCAATTCATAAATCTGATCGTAGTGATCTTCATAATCAGCTACCATTTGTCCTTGTCGATAGAAATTAACTTCTTGTTCATCTACCGGTAGAATCGTGTAATCATAACTCTCCATCATTTTTTGTAGAGGCTCCGGAACATGGCGGTTCTTTAATTGCTGTTGTTTGCGATTATTAGGAATCTTTTGCGCATGGTAATTAGTCTCAGTGTCATCTCCGGGAAGATATATTAATTGTTGTGCTACGAAATTATGGTTCCCATTTGCTGTCGCTTTAAAAGCATAATCTAATACATTTTCTAAATCATGATCGTTAATTTGTTGCAAGCTGGTTTCTACCCACTCTAGGTCATTTGGTACCAACTGGGGAGAGTGAAACGCAGGAAGGTTCCGAATCAGCGAGGCAAATTTTGGACACTTAACATCGAGCAGTGAACGACTATTGGATAAAATTGCAAATGGTGTTTTTTCAATCATTAACAATTGCAGATCTTTTGGATGATTAGCATCGGTTTGAAAGTTTAAACCATATTTATGATAGACTAGTTTTTTCAATGCTCGTTGATCCATTATGTCACCCTCCTTTCGTACATATGTTCTAATAACGATTATACCAAACAACGTTTGCTTTTAAAGCACAAAAAAACGCAGGCTGCATAACAGTCTGCGTTTTACGTTTGCGTGGCAACGTCCTATCCTCGCAGGGAGCGATCCCCCAACTACTTTTGGCGCGTTGAAGCTTAACTTCTGTGTTCGGCATGGGAACAGGTGTATCCTTCAAGCC
>NZ_JACJKU010000085.1 GCF_016901675.1 Limosilactobacillus coleohominis | reverse complement strand
TATCTGAATTCACGGCCTCTCAAATGTTTGAACTGGCGAACTCCAATTGAGATCTTCTTGCTTAATCTGCGTCATTAAATTTGTTCAAGTTATTTATTGCAATCTGCCATATAAATAAAGTTCTTCACACCTTTACAAAAGTGCCTTACAATAACAATTGTTAATTTTAGAACGAGGTAATTTAATCATGAAAATGCGTCGAATCGATCACATTGTTTTAATCGTTAGCGATTTAGAAGCAGCACGCCGTTTCTATCACGAAGTCTTTGACATGCCAGTGCTTGATGATCAAACCAACGATCATGTCGTTACTTTACGGTGTGGTCATCAACTCATCCGTCTCCAAAGTGTTAACCGCCCTAGTGATCAACTTCAGGCTAAGAACCCAACTGTTGGTGCAGCTGATCTTTGCTTAGTGTCTGGAGATGATCCAAAAGAAGCACTGCATCATTTTAAGTCCTACTACGTTGATGTTGTTGAAGGACCAGTTACTAAATATGGTTCTGAAGGTGAAATGCAGTCCATTTATTTACGTGACCCTGATCAAAACTTAATTGAAGTCAGTTTTTATAAAAATAAGTAAATTAATGGTGTTAATTAGACATTTTAATTTGTATAATTTAGTTGAGAGATATTATTTTACAGGAGGGAATCATTATGGGAGAACCTATTTATATGCGTAAGGCCACTCTAGATGACCTTGATGCTGTTTATGAAATTATTGAAAATGCTCGCCAACTATTAAAGGAAGATGGTAGTGACCAATGGCAGCATGGTTACCCTTCAAAATTGAGTATGCAACAAGATATTGAAGCGGACTCATGTTACCTTTTGATGTATGGTGAAAAGATCGTTGGAACAGGTACATTAATGCCTCAAGGTGATACTCACTATGCATATATCGTTGATGGTAAGTGGAACCATGCTGGACACCCATTCGGGACCATTAACCGAATTGCGATCGCTAGTGGATACCGTGGTAAACACTTCGCACGGATTATCATGTCCACTCTGATTTCCATCGCATATGGAAAAGGAGTGCGTGACTTGCGGATTTCTACCCACGAAAAGAACAAGCGTGTTCATAACTTAGTTTTGGATTACGGTTTCGTTCAACGTGGTAAAGTTTTCACTGGCCCATCCGATGATGACTTACGGGTAGCTTACGAATTAAATCTGGAATAGTAAATTCCAATGAAGGTTGTACTGATTTACATTGGTACAACCTTTTTTATAAGGAGCGTTTATGACTGAAGAATTATCAAAAACTCAACGACTTAAAGAGATTACCAGCATTTTACGCCAACATTCCTTCATTAGTAATTTCTACCATCAAACCAATCCGGACGAGATCCTAGCGACTTTTCAAGAATTGGGACCAACCTTCATTAAACTTGGCCAAATGTTATCTACCCGCCCCGATTTAGTATCTCCGGAATACATTACTGCACTCCGCACTCTGCAGGACAAGGTTCCGGCTGATGATTACCAAACTGTATCCCAAATTTTCCAAACTGAAACGGGTAAATCCATTGATGAAGTGTTTAAAACGTTTGAAGATCAGCCGTTTGCTTCTGCATCAGTTGGCCAATGTCACTACGCTACCCTTCCCGATGACACTAAAGTGGTTGTCAAAATTCAGCATCCTGCGGTTAGTCGGTTAATCAAGGTGGACCTGGCCCTCTTTAAAAAGGCAATTAAGTTGCTGAAGTATGTTCCGGGCGATTTAAGTGTGGTTGATTTAGATGCGGTGGTTGACCAATTATCTGCTTCGCTATTGAGTGAAGTAAATACTCTTCAAGAAGCTAAAAACGGTGTAGAATTTTACGACCTGAATAATGGCGACGACATCATTCAAGTGCCACGTGTGTACTTGAAATATTGTCATCAAAAAATCCTCGTGAATGAAGCCATGAAGGGTAAAAGTATTAAGCACTTAATTAGTCAGCCATTACCAGAAGATCAAGAACAAGCACAACAATTGAAAGATATTCAATCGCAAGTTGCACAGATTTTGGTTAAGAACTTTATTAAACAGGTCTTTGTTGACCACTTTTTTCATGCTGATCCGCACCCTGGTAACATTCTTTTTTATCAAGTTGATTCAGACAACCCTTCCATGGCTACTGATCATGAATACACAAAGCAATTTGGGGACTTAACCATTCACTTTAGCAGTCAACGTCAATTACCTGATTATCGTTTGGTATATCTGGATTTTGGGATGATGGGAACCCTCACCAGTGCGATGGCCGATGACATTGCACAAATTATTATCGCGCTCACAAGCAAAGATAATTACAGAATTAGTCGTGCCGTGTTGAACGTTTGTAATCGGACGGGTGAAGTTGATGAGCAAAAATTTATTCGTGAATTCAGTCAATTTGTGCGTCCCTATTTAAATACTCAGCTGGCCAACATTAATATTCCGCAAATGCTATATGCAATCACCCAACTTTGCCGTAATAATCATTTACAACTAAAACCTGAAGTCACGCTACTCTTTAAGGCATTTGGGACACTGGAGGGAACTATTGCTAAATTAGACCCATCTTTATCAATGATGGATGTTGCCAAACCATTTGCTAAAGACTACTTTAAACGCCATTTTAATTGGAAAGACGTTGTCACTACTCATCTAGGCAGTACTTATAATAATTTAGAAGCTGCTGCACGGTTGCCGGAAAAAATGGAACGAACAATGGATCAGGTTGCTACTGGAGATACGAAAATTAACCTCCACTACATTGGTCAAAAACGCGTTTTAGCAAAGCTTGATCAACTACTCAATCGTTTATTGGTGGTAATCATGCTCGCCTCGCTAATCCTTTCATCCTCAATCCTCGTAGTTGGTAGCCGGGACCGTTTTATTTACCGGCTCGGGACCGCAGGTTGGATAATTGCCATCGTCGTTTCCATCGCTTTAGTAATTTCAAGCTTGCGTAAAAAATGGAAGCATTAGGTGAATGAGTGAGACATTGTCCAAACAAAGTTATTCGATTTATCCGATGTTTTTGTTCAACACCACAATAATTTTCAACAAGCATTATTTTCCTTTAAATAACTTTACGAAAATAAAAAAAGACTATATACTTAAAATGCTAAATCAAATACATAGTCCATGTTGAAGTGAACCCTATAAGTTGGACACTTTAATTTAGGCAACTTTTTCTAAGACAAGATTCCGATCTTCAATCGGCGTCTTGCCTTTTAGTTTGTGCCTTATGCGGTATTGATTGTAATATTCAATCCACTCCTTCATTGCTTTAATCAATTCCTGTTTAGTTTGATAATGATGATCATAATACAATTCAACTTTCATGGTATGAAAGAAGCTCTCCATTGATGCATTATCTAAACAGGTTGCTCGCCGTGACATGCTTTGAAAAATTTTAGTGTTTGACGCCATGTATTTGTTTGGTATTGAATGCCTTGGTCACTATGGACGGTCATACGGTAGTTAAGCACCGGGCGCTTATTAATTAGTTCGATTAATGGTTTCATTACAAAATCAGTCGTTGGGTGATCGCTAATATTATAACTAACGATCTCGCCAGAACACAGGCCTTTAATTGGCGAAAGATAAACCTTTTCATCCTGACTCATATTGCCATAGCGATATTCACTCACATCAGTTACCATTTTCTGATAAGGACGATCCGTGTTAAACCGACGGTTTAACCGGTTCTTGGCCTTCTTACCTTGGGGACCAATTGACGAATCGTATTTTCGGGTCTGTCGATTATACATTAGCGACGATAGTCCATTTTCACGCATTAGACGGCTAACTCGTTTGTGATTAATCTTAATACCACGACGGTGTAATTCATCAGTCACTGGACGATATTCATAGCCAGGATTCTGCTGTTTGATGTCTTTAATGACTTGGAGTAATTTTTGATTATCTTTGGCTTCATGTCGGTGTGTTTGGTAATAGAACGTACTCCGCTTAATGATGGTGTATGGCAAAATTTCCGTTAAGCTAAATCTGAATTCGTGCCTTAGTTCTTGGATGATTTGACATTCTTCTTTGACTGTCCGCGATGTTGAACTAAGGCCTCGAGTTTTTTTAGATATTCGTTCTCCACTTTTAAAGCTCGATTTTCAGCCTTTAAGCGTTCTAACTCTGATAACTGTTTCTTAGCTTAATGATTATGATTAGTTGTCATGTGGGTTGCCCGTCCTCTCCTGGTAAATAAGGCCTCAATACCACATTCTCTAATCTTCCTTTGCCAGTTAGCGATTGTTCCGGGATTACTAATATCAAATTGGAGTGCTGTTTGTGGATATGAAGCTTTGTGTTGTTTTTTCCAGTTTAAGACTTTCAGTTTAAAATCACCATCATAATCATATTTTGGTGAACGGAGTTCTAGGCCTTGAACCCCATATTTTTGATAACGAGCAACCCATGTCTGCACAGACATATGCCCTTTAATTCCTAATCTTCGAGCAACAGTCTGTGAACCAATTCCAGCTAAATACATTTGAACAGCTTTAAGCTTAACTTCAAGACTAAATTTAATCATAGTAAACCCCCCATAGTTAGAATTTTTCGTCCAACTATGGGGGTTCACTTCATAAGCATCACCCAACGAGCGATGCTTATTATTTATTCGCAATGCATTTCTTCACCCGGCACGCAGTTACATTCCACAGCATCGGGAGCATTTAAGGCTTTCTTATTCAAAAGTTCTTGTAAGTTACTGATATCCTTCTTGCTCAGTTGATGTTCCTCAATGACATGGGCTAAGGTCCGGCCAACGTGCATTTCACACATACTGGAAAACAGATCATCAGCTGCTAAATTCATCGTTTCTTGTTCTTGGACGCAAGGTTGGTAGATGAAATAACGGCCCTGTTTAGTAGTAACCAGTACTTTCTTTTGTACTAACCGGCGTAATAAAGTTTTCACTGTTGCAGGTTTCCAATTTTTCTTGCGTTGTAAAATCTCAATGACTTGACTGCTTGTAACCTTCTGCAAGGTCCAAGCAATCCGCATCACCTGCCATTCTGCTGGACTTATTTCCATTTTTTCTGCTACTTTAATCACCCCGTTTTTAATTTTAAGTTTACATACGTAAACACTATTTGTCAAATTTCATTTTTAATAACAATTAAATTATCTTTGATTTAAAAATAAAATTTTTACTCATCAACAATTAATAATCAAAATTATTCAATTTATTTAGCAACTGAATTATTTTATACAACTTCTATAAATTGTAATGTTTTTACGACTACAAACGCTTACAATACAGTATTTCAAAAATAGTGACCAATTTTTAATAAGTTAATGGACAACTAAGCCTTAATTTATTTACTGTTCGAAAATTCTTACAAAAAAATTTGATTTTTTAGAATTTGACTTTATTTTAAATGTGTATGGTTGTATTATATCTATCGTGGTAAACATAAAGCCACCTAATGAGGCTCTTCCCCGATCCTTATTAGTTGAATAATATTAGCCACTGAGTGCTTACACTCAGTTTTCTAAATTGATATTCTTTTTACGATTAGCCATGTGAGAAGAGTAATCAATTTATAAAGGGGCTGTGACATAAGTCCCTAAAATGAAAAGATCCATTCGGAATTTGGTTAAATTTATGAATGGATCTTTTTGATAAATAAAATATTTTGAGAAAATGGATGGCC
>NZ_JACJKU010000084.1 GCF_016901675.1 Limosilactobacillus coleohominis | reverse complement strand
AAGATGTTTATAAGTCATTTGTGATGTTCCTTTACTTTTGTTTGTGGTTATTCAAAAGTCTATCACAAATGGCTTTTTTATTTTTCTAACTTAATTTTACAAACGGCGTCATTAAGTAATTTGTAGTTTTCTTAATAACTTAATAAAATGTTAATATCTGGTTCGGTTATAGTCGTTGTGTCCTATTTTTCAAAGCATTACTGGTCTAACCTATTGATTTATCTAGGATTACTCTTGTTTAAAAAATTCCTCAGTGAGGAATTTTTTTATTAATTCGATAATTAACCAAAACCTCTTTATAAGCTTTTATTAAACAATTGACAAACATCACGTTTATTAATTCAAAATTGATAAAATATAATTAAAAGAATTAGTAGCGAGGTGTAAATGTTGGTTTATCTTTATTTTCATACGAATGATCCTTCCAAGAGAAAAGCCGTTCGTTGGTTCAACGATCATGATATTCCGTTAATTCAAAGAAATATCGAAAAACAACCGCTATCTCCTGATGAAGTACTCCACTTACTCAGCATCTCGCTTAACGGTACTGACGATTTAATTTCGCTACGCTCTCGAGATACAAAAGCTTTAAAAATGAATCGCCCAAGTGTAACTATTAATGAATTTACTTCCGCAGTTCAGAAAAGTCCGCGGATCCTTAAAAATCCGATTATCTTTGATTCTGTAAAATTAGTGACGGGTTTTGACCAAGAAAAAATGGGAATATTTATTCCAAAAGGTGAACGTCGGCTGGAACTATCACAGTTGCTTGCTAAATTTACCCACCCCGAGGGTCATATTAAATTAGCATAAGTTCCTGTATGTTTAGTCAATTATTAAAGGCATTAGTAATGCAATATTGCACTACTAATGCCTTTAATTGTTTATTCAATAGCTTTAATTAATTTGCGGAAAAATATCACAGAATATTAATGGAATAAAGTTTGTAGTGATTGATGGTTGTGCACTCGTGCAATTGCCTCTTTAATTAGGCCTGATACAGTCAACTCAATAATTTTAGGTGATTGCTTTTCTTCCGGAATTACAATAGAATCACTAACAATTAACCTAGTGATCGGTGATTTTTCAAGGCGTTCAACTGCACCGTTGGAAAGTACTGGGTGAGTTGCAACTGCATAGACATCCTTGGCACCCTCTTTTTTCAAAAGTTCTGCCGAATTAGCAATTCGGGTCCCAGTATCAACAACGTCATCTACAATAATTGCGGTTTTGTCTTTAACATTTCCTATTAATGCTTCCGGAACAGATTCATTTCTATGTTCTCGATTTGAATTATCCCTCTTGTCAACAATCGCTATTGGCACACCACCCATGTGTTCTGCAAACCTTCTGACTAAGGAAACTCCTGCGTGATCTGGAGCAACAATCACCACATTATCATCAAGATGGTGTTCTTTTAGATAATTGACAAATGTCATTGCAGCTCTAAGGTGATCAACCGGAATATCAAAGAACCCTTGTACTTGTGGTGCATGAAGATCAATTGTAATTAATCGATTAATTCGATCGTCTTGCAATAAATTAGCTACTAATTTGGCAGTAATGGGTTCGCGTGAACGTGCCTTTCGATCTTGTCGAGCATAACCATAGTATGGCATTACGACGTTAATTGTTTTTGCACTTGCTCGTCTTAATGCATCAATCATAATCAGTAATTCCATTAAATTAGTATTTACAGGATCAGATACTGACTGAATGACATAGACTTCTTGCCCACGCACACTTTCGTCAACAACAACAGAAATTTCTCCATCCGCAAAATGACTCACACTACATTTACTAAGTGGGATGCCAATTTTATCAGCAATTTTTTGAGCTAATGGTCGATTTGAATTTAATGCAAATAATTTAACATCTTTAGCATTTTGTATCTCTGTCATTGTTTATTTTCCTTCCATAAAGCCAGGAGCAAGTTTGAATAATACACCCATATTATTACAATAATTGATTAACATTGCAACTACAGACCACCTAAAAATCTTCAGGTCTAATGCCATCCATTCCAATCATTGGATCTATTAGATTTCTTTCAATAATTTCGGGAGTAAGTTCTTTAATATGTTCAACATCTGGTTGCTTATGGGTAGTTTGTTTTCTAGCAGAATTAGTTGGTAATTTAACTTTTTCACCGTTCTTCTCAGTTTCAAAGACCTTCTCGATCCGATCCTTTAAAGTAGTTTGTCGATATTCCGTCGGGGACTCTGCACAACGTACAAATGCACTAGGGTTTCCAACCATTAGCAATGCACGAGAGGAACGAGTTACCGCAGTATAGAGCAAATTCCTATGCATAATAGTAGGTGATTGGGGATTAGTGGGAAAGTATTCATCAACCATGGAAACAATAACCACGGGTGCCTGGCTCCCCTGTGCCTTATGAATAGTCATACAATATGCCAATTGTAATGCATTAATTTCATTTAGGCGTAGATATTCGACCTCTTGTCCATCAAAATCAACCACTACTTTCTGTTTAGCAGTGCTTTTATTAGAACCATTAATAACGTTTTGCCCTTCAATCGATTTTATTATGCCCAGATCACCATTAAAAACATTATTATCAGGGTCATTTACAGTCTGCATTACCTTATCGCCAACACGTAAAACACGATTTTTTAACTCAATAGCAGATTTTTCCTCGTTATCAGGATTTAAAACCGCTTGTAAAACCTTATTAATGTTGTCTGTTCCAGCGATTCCCCCATGAATGGGAGCTAATATTTGAATATCCATAATGGGAACATCATACTTATTATGATACAGCTGAACTGCTTGACTAATTAATTCCGGGATATTCCGATATGAAGATCGGATAAACTGCCGATGTGCATATTGATTAGGCTTGCTTGGTGCAAATAATGAAGTGCTAACATCACCTTCATTAATATGGTGGGCTAACGGAATAATTGAAGAATTTTCTGATTGCCGATAAATATGATGCAGTCTCCGTTGTGGAATAGTTGAGGTTGATAATAAATCATAAAATACTTGCCCAGGACCTACTGACGGTAATTGATCACAGTCACCAACAAGCACAACATGAGTACCATTCCCGACAGCACTAATTAACGCTGTAAATACTGCTGTACTTGTCATGGACATCTCATCAACTATGAGCAGGTCCGTTTCTAAAGGTTCAAAGTCCATTTCCATTAATTGCCCATCATTAATATCTGCTGTTAGGCCTAACAAACGGTGGATAGTACTTGCTTCTATACCTGTCGCGGAATTAACTTGTTTAGCTGCACGACCAGTAGGCGCAACAAGCATTACATCGTCACGACTTTTTTCAGGATTCAATTTTAAAAACGTTTCGACAATTCCATTCACGATGGTTGTTTTACCTGTACCAGGCCCCCCTGTTAGTAACATTACTGGGGTTTTTAACGCCTCACTAATGGCATCCTTTTGGACTTGATCATAATCATAACCATTTTCTTGTTCAACATCACGAATTGCATTCTTAATGTCATCAGTGGAAGGAGCATCTTCATTTTGATTTTGTTTTAATAATTCAAAAAGTTTTTGAGAAATTTTCCATTCGGCATCATAAAATGAGCTTTCATAGATATGATCTGAATTCTCAATTTCTATTGTTCCATCCTTATTCATTTTAAGTAATTGTTCATTAATTGCTGATGGATCAATTTGATAATCTAATAAGCGACTGGCAAAAGCTAATAGCATGTCTCTCTGAACAAAAGTGCCGCCCTGACTAACTATCAAAATTTTTAACGCATAGAGGATTGCCCCACTAATTCTGCGCGAATCATTAATAGCAACTGAATAAAATCGCTGTGCAATCTGGTCCACTGCCTTAAAACTAATACCAGAATCAAATAAATCCATCGAAATCCGATATGGATTTTTAGCAATTGTCGTTAATGTTTTGATTCCATACTTGTCAAAAATAAAGTTCACCTGACGTTCAGAAAAACCAAACTTTTTCAATTGCTTGATGATCTTACCTGTGGAATTTCCCAAATCTAGTTTTGAAAAAAAGTTAAACAGTTGTTTACGATCTGCTGAATCAATTTCAATAATGTCATCTAAACAATGAGGATCATCCACAACCATGTTCATCGCTTGAGAACCTAAAGCTTCAAACAATATTTTGGCACTTTTTCTTGGATGATTCAGTTTAACGTGGTGATATTTTAAGTACAATGTTAATTGCCCACTTGATTGTGGCATTACAACATGGCAACCGGTACTAGCAAACTGCAAGCCATATCTTTGATCATCTACAACTCGGCCCTCAAATTCATACCGATCGCCTTCTACGATATCTCCTAATTGCCCCTTAACAGTTATAGACTCCTGATCCCAGTTAAAATCTGCATCTTCGACTTCAACTGAGATGATCCTAAACAGACTTCTTTCAAAAATAACTACTTTGACAGTCCCTATAAAGGACGTTGGCCCAGTGGTGGTTACATCTTCACGATGCTGTATTTGTTGATTATATTTTTCCATGGCTCATCTGCCCCTCATTTTGTTGAAAACATAAAAAAGTCACCAACAAAGGTGTTAATTCACCTCCACCAATGACTTTTAAATTATTTAGATGATTTATTATTTAACTTTTGCAAAGCATGCTCGATATCAGAAATCTTCTTTTCACTCTTTTGGTAATAATCCAAGTCTAATTGTCGCGCTTGTGACAAATATTTTTTATATGGTTCATCAAGTGCCATTGCTACCAAACCACGATTGAACTGAGTATCAGCTCTTCCAGGATGATGCAATAAAATCTGATCGTAATATTGTTTTGCCTTTTCAAATTCACCAAGTGCCAACATGGAGTCACCCAATACTTGGTTAATTTCAGGATCATCAGCTGATAAATCGTAAGCTGTTAAGCCGTAAGCTACCGTCTGCTTGTATTGCTTCTTTTTCATATAGCTTTGCGCTAACATTAAGTACGCATCCGCTTTTAGCTTATCATCATCTATTTTATTGTATAACTTTATTGCTTCATCAATTTTACCAACAGTATAGTAAAGATTACCTAATCCGTACTGCAGAAAATTAGTTGCACGTTGGTCACCACGTTGTTCAAAAATTCCTAATGCTTTCTGGAATAATTCTTCTGCTTGAACATAGTCATTTAACCGCGTTAATAATGATCCTAAATCATAATAATTATTGAACTTTGTTGGCTCTTCATCAATTGCCTTTACTAGACGATGAACAAGTTGTTCACTCTGATTCTTTTGTGCTTCTTGCTTTTCATTGGCCATTTTAAATCACCTCATTTTAAATCGTGTCGGTTGGGTCAATCGTTGTTTTATGTAAGTACGATGTATCGTTCCATTTTTCTAAATTAAACTTTTGACCATCGGTTGTTTGTAAGATTGTCGTAGAAGTATTACTAAGGCCCCCACGATCCTTTAAATGTGCCATCGGCATTCCTAGTAAACCATTAATGGCCGCGTTTAACGCTGCACCATGCGAAACAATCACAATATTTTGGTTGGGATAATTTTTAACATAATCCTTAACTGCAGCACTCATCCGTTTGATGACTGATTCAAAGCTTTCACTGTTAACAATTGACGGATCATATTTATCAGGATGATGGCGGAAATTATCTAATACGTCTGGCCATTTCTCAGCAACTGCTGTGAATTTCATGCCCTCCATTTTCCCAAGATTAAATTCAATTAATCGCTCATCAATTGTTAAAGGAATTGGTCGCCCAAGTGCTTCAATCAATTTTTCAGCTGTTGTTTTAGCACGGGGAAGCGGACTTGCATATACATGGGCAATCTTTATTGACGATAAGGATTGCGCTAATAGTTTTATTTCCTGATAGCTTTGTGGCAACAATGGAGAGTCTCCATGTGCTCCTTGATATTTAGAATCAAGATTCCATTCTGTTTTTCCATGTCTAATAAAAAATATTCTTGTCATTTTCCCACCATGCTATTATAAAATTTAGACTTAGCTTTATC
>NZ_JACJKU010000083.1 GCF_016901675.1 Limosilactobacillus coleohominis | reverse complement strand
GTTTAGCGACACCATTAAAGACCTTTATGGGTTTTCTTGTCCACTTATTTAACTGTTAACTTAAATATTACAATCTACAGTTATATAATAAATATGATTATCTTGGGAGGCTTAATCGAAATGAATAAAAAACATCTAATGATTGTTTCAGTCGCAGGGCTTGCACTCTTGGCAGCCGGGTGCAGTTCACAAAGTTCACCAACTAATGATGGTAATTCTTCAAGCCTATTAACTAGTAAATCCAGTACTAAGGTTAGTGCAGATAATTTATCACCTCAGGAGATGGTGAGTCTCGTTACAACCTATGCTGGTAATAAATATGGCGAACAATGGTATCAAACTGCTAAGGATGCAAAAAAAGACGGCCTAGAAGTAGACCTGTATCCAGCTGATCATTATAAGTTATCCGATAATGGACAAGGCGTTGCCTATAATGTAAAAGCATCTGGTAAATCTTCAAATCTGGTTTATACCGTTAATGGAGATAATGTCACTATTTATAAAAATGCCAGTGGCAACAACAGCGGTAAAAAGTTAACTACTGTTAGCCGTTCTTCAATGGTTAATACTGTTAACAACCAGGGACAAGGTAGTTTTGTCAAACAATTATCACAAAATGCCCAAGTAAACGATAAACGCGGTGGCAGTTCTTCCACATCTACAAGCAATGACTCTTCAACTAAATCCGGAAAATACGGTAATGAAGGACCTATTACAGTTCCTAGTGAAATGCGTGGCACCTGGTATTCAGAGGATAATGATTCATCTTCTACTGTTACTTTCGGAAAGAATACTTTCCAATACCAAGGTGACGATGCAGATGGTTCTGATGGTTCTAATAGCCTTTCCCACCTTTACAAGCAAAACCCTTCGTTTGCAAAAAACGAAGATAATATGACCGATCAAGGAATTGAAGAAGCAACTAAGAATTGGAGTAGAACTAGTTTTTGGGATTGTCATGGAATGCATTGGTTAAACATACAAGGATGGTGTCAAGGTGCCGGTGATGGTTCCTTCTTTGCTGTCCATACTGAGACAATTGATGGTAAGAAAGTTAAAGTTCTAGTTCAAGCTGGTGGTGCAACTATTGCAACAGACGCTGTTTATTACCAGACTCAAAGTCTTGCTCACCAAAATAAAGATACTGAATTTGATGATCTTCACTACGCCGACGACGATTAGTTTAATTCCATAAATGCAAAACATCCACTTCTGGATTATTTAAATCTCAGAAGTGGGTGTTTTAGTTTGTCGTTAATAATGCGCTTAATCGTTCGATATGATGCTCCATAACGTCAATTTGCGGTATTGCTAAACTAATACCATTAAATGCTAATGGCAGCTCTGTACAGCCAAGAATGACTGCATCTAATTGTTTAGCTTGTGCGTCCAACATAAACTAAAAAAACTCCCAGAGTTAGAACTCTAAGAGTAAAGGTCACTGTGATATTTGATTTAATTTTCTGGTTCGTAAACCAAGTGATCATTAATAAAGGAACGGAATCCTTGTTCAGCAAGTTCACGGCCGTAGCCTGAGTGCTTAACACCGCCAAATGGTAGTTCAGGTAATGAAGCCCATCCAGAATTGATCCAGCTCATCCCAGTATCAATTTGAGCAGCTACTTTACGAGCTTCAGAAACGTTCTTAGCAAAGACAGTGTTTCCTAACCCGTAACTAGAGTCATTGGCAATGTCAATGGCTTCTTGAACATCATGGTACTTGTATACAGACATCACTGGCCCAAACATTTCTTGATCAAAGATTGGGTTGTCCTTCGTAATATTGGTCAAGATTGTTGGCATAAAGAATTGACCTTCCAGATCAACTGGTTGATTCCCATAAACAACCTTCGCACCATTAGCAATAGCTAGGTCCACTTGCTTTTGTAACTTCCGCTTGGCCTTTTCTGAATTCATTGGTGCCAGAGTGGTGCTTGGATCCATTGGATCACCCATCTTAACACTGCTGAAAATCTCCTTAGCGCGTTCCAAGAATTCATCATAGAGGTTATCTGGAATGATGAAGCGCTTGGAAGACGTACATACTTGACCAGCATTGTATAGACGAGCCGAATAGATAATTGATGCAAGTTCATCAATATCAGCGTCTGGTAGCACAATAAATGCGTCATTACCACCGAGTTCCATAGTGCTCTTCTTAAGATTCTTAGCAGCCTCAGTAGCAACTGCTTGTCCACCACGTTCAGAACCAGTCAGGCAAACCCCTTGAACCCGCTTATCAGCGATGATGGCTCCAACTTGGTCATAGCTGACAAACAAGTTAGTTAAGCTGCCTTCAGGAGCTCCTGCTTCCTTAACAAGATCAGCAAATGCTTGGGCAGAAGTTGGACAGTTAGATGCGTCCTTTAATACCATTGGGTTTCCTGCTAGAAAGTTAGGGATAAAGACCCGTGCAATTTGATAAAATGGGAAGTTCCAAGGTTCAACCGCCATTAAAATTCCTGTAGCTTGGTGCAGAACATAACCATTACCAGATTCAGTATAAATTGGCGTTGGTGCTAGATATTGATCGGCATGTTCAACATAGTAGTCACAGAATGAAGCACAAAGTTCAACTTCACCTTCGGACTCACCAATTAATTTCCCCATATCGTGGGTCATAATTGTGGCCAATTCATGTTTTCTTTCACGAAGCAATTCCCCTAAACGGGTAATGATTTGCTTTCGTTCTGCTAATTCACCACCGTTTCGCCACTTTAGGTATAAAGCATGTGCAGCAGTTAAAGTTTGTTCAATTTCTTCATCAGTAGTTTGTTGATATTCATGTTCAACCTGATTGGTATATGGGTTGATTGTTTGATAAGCCATTATTAATCACCTTTCTAATTTGTCTATATTTCACATTGTAAACGTTTTATAAAATTTCACAAGCTAATTAAACAGTCGCTCAGTAATGCACATATATCAAACACTATTATGTTGGTATAAGTTTGTGAAAAATATTTTTGGTACATCTTTATTTCACAAAGTCAGGTTTTTAACTAAAAAAAGACTGATCATCACTGATCAGTCCCCTCAATTCACCCTATTTAGGTTTGGCAGTATTTACTTTTTTCATTCGATACATGCTTGATTATTTTCGTTATTGTGATATTCATTTAGATCGGTATGACCCAACAAAAAAGGTTGCACGTCAAATTCGTGCAACCTTTTTGACAATGCGCTTTCGTTATTAAATTCTATCGAATAGAACCAGTTTAATTAACCAAAAGCAACATCATTCAACTATTAAGAGTGAATTAGAATTCACGCTTCTTAGCAACCATGCCTAAACCAAGCATTGCTGAAACAGCACCAAGTGCCATTACAGCAGCGCTGTTTTCGTTACCAGTTTGTGGAAGGGCATTCTTAGCAGCGTTGTTTTGTGCGTTCTTGTATTCAGCACGAGTCATAGTAACAGCTGCTGGAGCTACAGTAGCAGCAGTGTTAGAAGCAACAGCTGAGTTAGAAGCAGAGTTGTTCTTCAAAGCAGCGATTTGTTGTTCCACTGAAGATACACGGTTCTTCAAATCGTCGATTTGCTTTTGAACATCACTGTTGTTGTCATCGCTCTTGGAGTTGTTGTTGATCTTGCTCCAGTCGATGTTGTGTAATAATTCGTCAGCCTTTTCAACTAATGCTTCAGCATCACTTTGAGCGCTCTTAGCATCGTCAACTAACTTTTGAGCCTTAGTAACGTTGTCGTTAGCAGCAGCTAATACATCATGTGCCTTAGTTTCTTCGTTAACAGCATCGTCATGAGCCTTAGTTGCGTCAGCAGTTGCCTTCTTAGCAGCTTCAAGTTGAGGACCAGTTACGTTGTTCAAGTGGTCTTGAACCATGTTGATGTAGTCAACTTGGTCGTTGTAGGCCTTGTCAGCTGCATCCTTAGCTGGCTTGATGTTCTTGTCCCTGTCAGTTTGGGCATCAGAAATAGCCTTGTTGGTGTCGTCAACCTTCTTTTGTGCATCCTTAACTGCTTGGTTCTTAGCATCAAGATCCTTTTGGAATCCAGTTAAACCATCGTTAAGTTCGTTTAAGTAGTCAACTTGGTCGTTGTAAGCCTTGTCAGCTGCATCCTTAGCAGCCTTCAATGCATCACGTGAGTTAGCAAGGTTAAGCTTGTCAGCAACCTTAGCCTTTTCGGCAACTTCATTACTTTGAGCAGCGTCATAATCACGTTGTGCTGCAGCCAATGCTTCTTCATTCCAATCATTGGATTCATTAGCTTCAGCTGCTTGAGCATTTTGCAATGCGTTTAACTTAGCATCTTCATCATCCTTAGCTGCTAAGTAAGCATCGTAGTTGTTCATTGTGTCAAGAACACTTTGAGCAGCATTAGCAGCAGCCTTAGAATTATTTACAGCAACTGCGTTTTCATGAGTACTGTTGTGACGGTAAGCACTCAAATCACGTTGTAATTGATGGTTTGCATTAGCAACAGCAGTTTGAGCAGCATCTTTGATGTCGTTAGCAACCTTTGCGGAAGCAGTTGCCTTACTAGTTGCTTGATCTGAAGCATTCTTATCTGCATCAGCAGCATCCTTATCTGCAACGTACTTAGCAATAGCATCATTGTCATTAGTAAATGCTTTTTCTGCAGCAAGACGATCGTCAGTAGCCTTATCAAATGCCTTTTGAGCAGCGGCTTGTGCTTCTTGGTTGTATTCAGAGTTATCTTGAGCTACTGCTGCATTAGCATCTTCAAGAGCCTTAGTAGCTGCATCTTCAGCACTCTTAGCATTCTTAAGAGTATCGTAGTTGTTCATGTTGTCTAAGTTGTGATTTGCAGCGTCTAACTTAGCTTGAGCATCATTTACAGCATCCTTGGAGTTGTTAACAGCTACAGCGTTTTCATGTGTAGCGTTGTGACGGTAAGCACTCAAATCACGACGTAATTGATGGTTTGCGTTATCTAATGCAGCTTGAGCATCATTTACTGCCTTTGAAGCGGCATCTTTAAGGTCATTAGCAGCCTTTGCAGAAGCTTCTGCCTTGTTTGCAGCTTTAGTTGCGGCATCTTGGTCAGCCTTAGCGGCATTCTTAGCGTCAAAGTACTTAACATCTTGGTCATTTACGGCATCATTGTAAGCCTTGTCTGCATTGTCCTTAGCTGGCTTGATGTTCTTGTCCATGTCAGTTTGGGCATCGGAAATAGCCTTGTTGGTGTCGTTAACCTTCTTTTGAGCAGCTTCTGCAGCGTTCTTAGCGTTGTTTAAAGCGTTTGAGAAGGTGTTAAGACCTTGTTCAAGTTGGTTTTGGTAAGCAACTTGGTCGTTGTAAGCCTTGTCTGCAGCGTCCTTAGCTGGCTTGATGTTCTTATCCATGTCAGTCTTAGCATCAGAAAGTGCCTTTTGATTGTCATCGTAAGATTCTTGAGCAGCCTTTTGAACAGCAGTAGCTTCGTCAAGGTCGTTACCAGTCTTGTTAACGTTTTCTTGAGCCTTGTTGTAGGCATCGTTAGCAGTGTTAGCATCCTTCTTAGCTTGGTCTAAGATGGAGTTAGCGTTGTTAACAGCGTCGTTAGCCTTCTTGTGGTTGTCAAGAATGTTAGCAGCTTCTGAAGTTGCTTGCTTAGGATCAGTAGTGTTAGCTGCTGCCTTGTTAGTGTTGTTGTTGTTCTTAACATCGTTAACGTCATTAGTTGCTGAAGCAATCTTGTTTGAAGTTGCGTCAACGTCAGCCTTAGCCTTGTCAGCAGGTGTTTGTTGTGCATCTGTTGTTGCGGCAGCATCCTTGTTAGCAGCAATAGGAGCAGCATTAGTGTCGGCGTGTGCGACAGTAGTGTTGTTAGTATTGCTTAAAGTCAATCCAGCTAAAACAGCGGTGGTCATTAAACCAGCAACCATCCAGTTCTTGCCGGACTTGTACATCTTAAAATGCATCTTATTATTTTGCATAATAAAAAAACCTCCATAAATAATGACAAAAAAATAACCCAAACACGGTAATCATTTGAATCATCATTATTTTAATACTTTTAGTTTTTTTTTTTCAACGATTCTATCCCTTTTCAT
>NZ_JACJKU010000082.1 GCF_016901675.1 Limosilactobacillus coleohominis | reverse complement strand
AAAGAATATATAGTAAGAATTATCCGGCTTGAAATAGTTAATACATACCCAATATTTTGTTCTAGGTATATTCTTAAATAATTTCCCAATCTTGCCAGCAATAAGCTCCCCCTGTTTCTTATTCCAAGCTTTGTCCGCCATTGTGTCCGCCCACAAGTCCTGCACGTTCAATGAACGTCCCACCTTTCTTCAAACTACTTGCTCTTATAATTGACGTTTTGCCATATTTTCTTCTAATGGAGTCCATTGTTTCCTCTAAACTAATAGCAGTTGGCTTTGGCGAATTAAATATGTTAAGTTGTTCGCCATACCTATTTGTTAGCCGGGAACAAGATACTGCAATAGTTCTAACTGGGGCTTCACCGTCCCAGAACTTTTCAAAAATAAAGATTAGTTGTCTGTTAATTGTTTCTGTCTCGGCAGTTGAAGCTACAAGCTTAAGTGAGTGAGCAAATCCTGTTTCGTTATTGTGGTCAACTACTCCTAATGAATAGCCAATCCCCAAATAAACACCATTGCATTGCTTGTTGTGAGCTCGTAATCTAGCGGCAACTTGGGCGCCTATCTCTTTAATTACCGTTTCAATTTCATCTTTCTCGGCATAATCCCTTGACAGCACTTGGGAATTACCAAGAGACTTATCCTTAGGAAAAATTGTTGATTGTAGATTAGTCCTGTCGATTCCCCATGCTGTCGCATACAATTGGGTTCCAATTATTCCCAGGCGTTGTTTCAATATAAAAGGATCGAAATGAGTCAATTCTTACATATTATGAATTCCAAGGCGACTTAAATTAGCTTTAGTCCTTGCGTTAATTCCCCAAACATCTGTTATCTCGGGAATGGTCCATATTTTTGTTTTGACTGTTCGATTAGTTATTACACCAATAAATTCACTGTTATGCTTGGCATAAATATCTAAAGCGATTTTTGCTTGAAGCGGGTTGTTGCCCAACCCCACAGTCGTTATCAGCCCAAGTTCATCCTTAACTTGTTTCTGAATTTTTCTTATTACTTGAAGAATATTATTTCCAAATAACTGCCAAGAATGAGTAATGTCTAGGATTGATTCATCTATGGAATACGGTAGCAGGTCTTCGTCGGCGCAATATTGATTAAAAATATGGTTCACCTCGATATTTTTCTGAATATAGAGGTTCATGCGTGGCGGCACTACAATAAGTCGCTCATCATTCGGTAGGTCACGTTTACGGTTAACATTAGAAATGTGGAATAATTTCTTTGCCATTGGAGACGACGCAAGCACCAGTCCCCCACCAGTATTAGAAGCTTCCGACATAACTACCAATGGTGTTGTTAACGGATCTAGTCCTCGCATTGAGCATTCAACAGTAGCATAAAATGACTTGTTATCTATCAATAAAAATACGCCCGAAGGTTCATTCGAGTAGTCCATAGTGTTGCTCCTAACATTTAAACGTTCTCTACGGTCGAACAATTGTTTGTTCAAGAAATATATTATCACCCAAACATCAGTTCGTAAAGCAAACATAACATTAAAATGTAAAGGTGCTTCATATAAATATTAACTTTAAAAAATAAACCGTTCTATTAACCAACTCTACCCCATAGTAGCTGACCTTTAAATAAATAATATCGATCGATAAATATTAGAAGAATTTAATTTTTTGTGTTGACATTCAGGAATAGCGTCCTTTATAATGGTCGCAGTCATTAAATTTAGATGAGAAAAACATTGATGGAAACATTTTTTCAATGGATGGAATCAGAGAGCTAACGGTCGGTGAAAGTTAGTCGAAGTCGTTGAGAAAAGATCCTTCCAGAGTTGACGGCTGAAATTCAGTAGGTTAGTTTGGTTACCACCCATTACAGTGGTTGCAAATGCTAGTTTGCAATTGAGGCATTGTAGGAGTTCCTGCAGTGTAGAATATGAGATGGTACCGCGTAAAATACGCTCTCTAAGTTGTAGAAACAGCTTAGAGAGTTTTTTTTATCTAAATAAAATAATATCAAGGAGTTGGTTGAAAATGACTAAGCAGGTTGCAAAAGTTTGTATGGTTCCTGATCTATATGCACGTCAAGATTCAAATTTCTTTTTCCTAAGTGGTTCTGATCTCGCCTGGAATTTACTTGGAAGTCATAATGAAGGACTATTGGCAGCTTCTGAAGTAGCAAAACAATTAACATATTTACGTATGAAGACAAATAAAAAGCTCTTCGTTGATGCTCAGTCTGGATTTGGAAATCCGTTAAATACTTATTTTACGGTGAAGGAGTTAGAACATTATGGAGCTGATGTTGTACTAGTAAATGATCAGAAGTATCCTTCTAATACAATTAAGCCGCAAAAAGATCAATTTTATAGTTTCGCGGGAAGAGTAAAAGCAGCAGTTGACGCTAATAGTGAAGACGGGTGCAAAGTTTGGGTAAAACTAGATTGCTTCAATGATTATGGTAATGATGGTCTTCAAAAGCGACTATCAACTGCCGCCAAGCTAGGCGCTACTGGGGCATTATTAAACGGGGTACCTAATGAAGTAGTTAAAAAATTAGATGTGAATCTGAAACTTGGCCTTGTTAACCCGCAGTCCCTTGATTGCCCATCAAACGTTGAATACCTTTTTGGTTAAAAAGAGAGGAGTTGGGGAAACATGAAAAAAGCGGAAAAAATGCGCGAAAAGTTTTGCAAAATGATGTTTGAAAGTGATCGATTAACGAATATGGTTGTTGTTCCCGATGTTTTAGCTGCCAGAGTTGCTGAACAGCAAGGGTTTAAAGCCTTATTCGTGGCTGGTTATGCAGCAAGTTCTGATTTGCTGGGATTGCCAGACCGTGGAGTGTTAGATTTTAACCAACAATTAGATCAATTAAATCGTGTATGTCAAGCAGTTAACGTGCCTGTATTCGCTGATGCAGATACAGGTTATGGAGATGTTGAAAATGTTAAGCGTACTGTACAAGCGTTTGAGCAAGCCGGAGCAGTTGGGTTATTCCTGGAAGACCAACAATGGCCAAAAAGGTGCGGTCACATGGCAGGTAAGCAATTAGTCCCAACTGAAGAATTGGAAGCTAAATTGCGAGCTGCTGTTGAAGCGCGTCATCATGATAATTTCCTTATCATGTCAAGAACAGATGCACGCCAATCATATGGCCTTGAAGAAGCCATCAACCGTAGCAAGCGATACAAAGCTGCCGGGGCTGATATGGTCTTTGTTGAAGCACCACAAAGCAAAGACGAACTTCGACAAGTTGTTAAAGAGTTCCCTGACGTTCCACTGATGGCTAATATGATTGAAGGTGGCGATACGCCACTGACAAGTGCTGATGAGCTTGAAAAAATGGGATACCGTATCTTGGTCCATCCAAATGACTTAACCTATGTTGATGCATATGCAGACCGCATGTTACTTAATGAATTGCATACTACTGGAAAAACTGATCATAGCCAAGATAGAATGATTGAATTCCCAGAGTTTAATCAAATGGTTGGCTTAGATAAACTGAATTCATTGGACCAGCAATACTCCAATGAATCCATGAAAGAATACTTAAATAATTAATTGTAAGGAGCGATTACTATGATGAAAATGTCATCGACAACTCTTAATACTGGTCTTCTTCAGAGAATGAATGATGCAAAAGAAAGTCCTCTTTTTTATAAAGTCTTTGTTCTTGTTACACTGGGTCTTATGCTAGATGCTTCAGATGTATATTTAGCAAGTGCAACCAACACCGCCGTTGTTAAAGCCGGCTTTGCCACTCTCGGTCAAGGTTCATTATTCTTATCAGCCGGCTTTATGGGATTATTCATTGGCTCTATCCTAGCAGGGTTTCTCGGCGATAAGTTTGGGCGAAACAAAGTATATTCGTTAAATTTGTTTGTATTCGGCTTGTTCACATTATTGGCGGGTTTTGCACCTAATATTACTATGCTTACCCTTCTTCGCTTTATTGCATCGTTAGGATTAGGCGCAGAAATCGTAACTGGCTTTGCTTTGGTAAATGAGTTTGCACCGGTTCTTCATCGTGGCCGATGGGCTGGTGGCGCTTCTGTAGTTGGTAATTTGGGATCTCCGCTTGGACTACTACTTTGTACGTTGTTGATTCCACGGTATAGTTGGCGGGCACCATTTTTCGTTGTCGGAGTATTGGCCCTATTATTATGGGTGCTTCGGTTTAATAATTTTCCCGAATCACCGCGTTGGCTCATGTCACAAGGACGTCATGATGAAGCGGAAAAGTTAGTTAAACAACTTGAAGTTAGAGGAACATACACCACTAAAAATAACTCTGGTGAAAGCAAACGAGTAACTACCAGTTTAGCGCGTGGACTGTTCGTTGGTGTTGTTGCCGCCGTTGTAACGACTTTAGCTCAATTTACTTTTACTTCTTGGGTACCAACTTTACTGGTTAAACGTGGAATTGATGTTGCGCACTCTTTCATGTTATCAACAGTTATGATGGTCGGTGCTCCAGTTGGCGCTTTTTTTGGTGCCATGTTAGTAGACTGGGTCGGTCGAAAAAAGACTATCGTTGTAGGATTTATGTTGACGGCGCTATTAGGTGTTACTTTTGCTTACCAAACGACAAGCTTGATGGTCATGCTCGTCGGGTTCTTATTAACGCTTTGCATGTATGCAATGAATGCCAGCATTCTATCAGTATATGTTCCTGAACTTTTCCAGACCAAATTCCGTTTCCGTGGAGAAGGATATTCTGCTGGTGCTGGTAAGCTAGCTGCTGTTTTAATGCCAAGCTTTGTTGTTTGGACATTAACCAATTTTGGACCAACCTATGTATTTTTTGGCATTGCTGTGGTAACTGTTTTGGGAGCTGTGGTTGTTGGGCTATTCGGTCCCGAAACTAAACAACGTCCAGTCGAATGATTACTATATCGCTGGTTTAATTAAATGAAGAATGAGGCCATTTTCCGTAGTTCTTAATATAACTTTATTGTTTGTAAAAGCTTACCAAATAGTAAAAGAGACTAACCGTAAAGGCTAATCTCTTTTCAAACACTAAAATTATTCAAGTTCGCGATTGAGAGTAGTGAGACGCAATCTCACTACTCTCTTTTCATTTATTAATATGACTAAATATAGTAGTAAGATTCAAGAAAAATAAGTAAACCAAAAAGTTTCTACCTATTATATAGTACTTTTAACGCAACCCACCAAAGTTAATATTGTCCAAAATCTTCTCACGTGATTCTTGATCTAAGCCCAGGTAATTCAAAGTAACTGCTTCGCTTGAGTGATTAAGTAGTTTCATAACTAATCCAATATTGTGATTAGATTGTTCATATACACGATATGCTCCTGTTTTGCGCATTGTATGTGTACCTAGATAATTCAATCCTAGCAAGTCCCCTACTTTGGACATGATTTCATAGTAAGTGTGGCCAGAAATATGATTGTGTGGATTTGAGAATGATGGGAATAGCCATTCGCTATCATATACTTTCATATCTGGGTTGTTCATTTGATATTTCATTAACCAGTTTTGATAAACCAATAAATCATTTTCAACAGGACGCAGATATAATGTGTTCTGCTTTTTTGTTTTCTTGTCCACTATATAAGCATTTTTCATTATCTGGCCATCTTCATCAAATACGTCAGATTTCTTTAAAGAAATCACATCACTTACTCGAAGTAAGGTAGCTTTACCTACTTGGAAGATTGTGTAATTTCTTCTTCCATATTTAAAATCATCTCGTAATGACTCAAGGACCTGTGTTAAAATTTGCGAATCTTTGATAGGAAGAACTAATTGTTTCAAAATTATCACCCTAAATCTAATAGACTGTTACTTAATATACCTAAATAATAGTCTATCATAAAAATATACTGAAAATAAATAGCTTATATATCAACAATCTACATAGACTATAATTACATTATAGTCTATAGATTTAATCAAAAATACCTTTAAAATACAAATTGGCTCTCAGACACATTTTAACGACCAACTATACGTCAATCATATTTTCATTGCATCTGAGAGCTAATTCTGAATTTTTGGTGGATTATAGAATGAAGTTAGCCACCTAATTGGTGGTAAATGCAAAAACGCCATTCGGCGTGACATCAGGTATCATATTAAGTGAATCAAACCTATATGAAAGGA
>NZ_JACJKU010000081.1 GCF_016901675.1 Limosilactobacillus coleohominis | reverse complement strand
ATCGTAAGGCCTTCTACCAAGAGATATCACAGCTCCATCAACCAATAATCAATTGGTCAGTATTATTTATTTGAGTCCAGTGGCTAACTTATTCTTGAAATTTAGGAAAAGAAAATTATGTCTAATGAATAGCTTTATAATAAGAATCAGTCTAAGATTGAAAATGATATATAGATTACCACCAATAAGGATAAATTCAGAATGCATAACATAATTTTTCTTAAGGACCTAGATGGCAAAGCCCTAGATCCATACGTACGACTTAATGAAGCACAGCTTTTTCATGCGATGAAGCCTGGTATGTTTATTGCGGAAAGCCCAAAAGTGATTGAACGTGCTTTACGAGCAGGGTACCACCCAGCTTCTCTTCTGATGGAAGAAAAGACGTTCGAACGTGATTTAGATGATTTAGATCATGAAATGGCTGCTAATCAAACGACAGTCTTAGGCCAGACACCAATTTACGTTGTCAAAAGCGACATGCTTCGTCAGTTAGCTGGTGCTGGTTATAATCTTTTGCGAGGAGCGCTCTCTGCCATGTATCGGGTGCAGCGCCCAGACTTAACAAGCTTTTTAGCAACGATGCCAACTAATCACCCGCGGATTGCAGTTTTGGAAAGCGTGGTTAATCCTGCTAATGTAGGAGCGATAATGCGATCTGCGGCAGCCTTGAGAATAGATGGGGTAGTTATCACGAGTGATTCCGCTGATCCGCTTTATCGGCGAGCTAGTCGAGTCTCAATGGGAACGGTTTTCCAAGTACCGTGGACTTATGTTGATGCAAAGATTTGGCGGGCAGAGGGAATTGATCTGCTTCATCACTTGGGATATAAGACGGCAGCCATGGCACTCCGACATAATACCATTAGTATTGATGATCCTGAATTAGATCGAGCAGACAAGTTAGCGATTATTCTTGGGTCAGAAGGTCCGGGATTAAATGAGAAGACAATTAGTCAGAGCGATTTTACGATCAGAATTCCGATGGCTCCTGAAGTTGACTCTTTAAATGTCGCAGCGGCCTCAGCGCTAGCCTTTTGGGAGTTAGGTAATCAAAAATCTAAATAAAAGAATCCTCAAAGTTAGCGTTTAACTAGCTTTGAGGATTTTCATTTTAATGCTGCTTGAGCGGATGATGCAGTCGCCATTCCATCAGGCCAAATTCAATGATATTTGCTGATGCAAAGGCAGTCATTAAGCCAAGATTACTATTCTTTTGTAGGAAGATTCCGATAACACCTAAGCACAGGATAATGATCATCGCAGCAAAGTCATAATTACTAAATTGGAGATGATGTTGGTTATAACAACTGTATATCCAGAGACAGAGATAAAAGATAACCAAACTGCCAGCGATGAACAGACTGATGAAGGTTCGGGAAGCCTGATCATTCTTTAAATAGATAATGCCAGCGGTGATGGAAAGCAGGCTGATGATCATTATGATGTGGGTGTACATCGCAACAAAACCACGGGTATGTTGGTGATGATTAAGAAAACGTTCAACCAGTAGGGTATAAACACCAAAGAGAGCGGCCACTCCAGCAAAAATAATGATTGGTAGTGGTGAATAAATTGCACCGTTGAAGTACTGGGTAATATTAACCAGCGTTTCACCAAAAGTGATGATGATAATCAGGCTGAGACGTTCGACCAGGTGCGGAAAGTTCACTTGACTAGGCTGGTACATTTTGTACATCGCAAGGGGTGCCAAGAAACCGATCAAGCCACCAATTACGCAAAGATAGATTCCATAGTGATAACCCAGTAGTAATCCCGTGATGAAAAAGATGAGCTCAATTCCCAGGACAATGACAAACCCCTGAACATCACGATCCCGGCGCAGTTGTGTACCGGAACCGTAACAATACTGGAAGAGCATGTTGATGATTGTTAACAGCATTGCCAGGTTATAGCTGTGAAACGTTGTCCGCCACTCCGTATTAATGTTATTTGCTAAGTAAATGGCAACGAACATGCTGACTAATAGTCCGATGGTGTCAATGGTCCGACTAGTGCCAAAACGGTTAATATAAACTGTTTGGTAGAGCCACAGTTGCAAGACCATAATCACAACGATAATAAATTCACCATATATCACTGGTGACAAATTGCCACTATGGAGGTGATGGATCATCATTGTCATCCTAGAAATGGCATAGACGAAGATGAGGTCGTAAAATAATTCGAGCATCGAAACCCGTTTAGCAATTATCTTTTTCATAGGCTTGAATAATCCTCCCTGAATAATTGCATTAATACTATCATTATTTGACCAAGAATCGTAGTTAGTCAAAAGCAAAATTCATGGATACTATCATATTTTGTAAATAAAGAAATATGAAGGTAAAACCTTTTCTAATTAAATTTTAATTTAACTATTGCAATTCTCATTTTTGCATGATACTATACTAACAATCAATCAAAAGAAATAAAAAAAACGTTGACCGAGAATCGTCAATGCTGCTGAATCAAGAGAGCCGGTGGTTGGTGGAAACCGGTAGGAGGCAGTTGCGGCAAATCCCTCGCGAGTTGTATGCCGAAATAATAGTAGAACATACTGGTAGCAACCATTATCTTGCCGATTAATTGCCGTATTAGGCAGTTGATTGAGGCAACACTTGTGTTGTAAATAAAGGTGGTACCACGTTCAAAGACGTCCTTTCAGTTCTTAATAGAGCTGGGAGGACGTTTTTTTATTAGACATATTTAAAGGTGGTGATGGTCATGGCAGACAGTGGTATTTCAGACATTAGTAACATTAAAGAAAAATTAGAAAAGATTAGAACATGACCTGACCGGGTTATACAAATAATTAATTTGGTAACGGCGGCCAGGTCCCAAGGAGGATATTATTATGACTGCAAATCAAAACGTTACCTTAAATGACAAACAAGAAGCTTTCGCTCAAGCACTTTTCAAGGCTTACCAAAGTAAGCAACCACTGACAATGGATGATTGGGACGGGGTCGTCAATGATGACGATACAGCTTATGCGGTGCAAGACCGTTTCGTTGAACTGAAGGGACTCCCAACTGGCGGGTATAAAGTTTCATTAACAAGTAAGAAGACCCAAGATATGTTCGACTCTGACAGTCCACTTTATGGACAACAAGTTGATGCACACTTCTTACCATCACCTGCTTTACTCTCCCTGAAGGAACAAACAATGGCTCCACTGGTGGAAGTTGAACTTGGTTTCCGTGCCAAGACTGACTTACATGCTAGCGATTCAATGGAAGATTTATTACATAAGACTACAGTTTGTGGCACGTTAGAATTGCCTGACAGTCGTTTTGCTGACTGGTTCCCAGACCTGAATAAATTTAATGTCATGAGTGATTGTGCAGTTGGCGGATATGTAGCATATGGTCAAGAACGACCAACAGATGAAGTATTTAAGACCGTGGAAGATGCTGCCAACGTCAACGTAACCCTTTACCACGATGGTAAAGAAGTGGATAGCGGCAAATCAAGTGAAGTGCTTGGTAATCCACTAAAGTCATTACAATGGCTGGTTGGCAAACTTGAAGAACAAGGGAAAACGTTCCGTGCTGGACAATTAGTATCATCAGGAACTTTCCTCTTACCACCACATCTAACTGCTGGAAAGTGGGAAGCTAAATTTGATAATGGGTTCGGCACTGTGATTGTGAAAGTGACCGATTAAAGTTAAATATTCTACAGAGTTGTTTCAATAAAAGAGAAGGGGAGTTTTATTATGACAAGAAAAGTAGCAGTAGTTGGAATGGGTCACGTTGGTGCCACGGTAGCGCACTATTTAGTTTCAGGCGGATTTACAGATGACCTTGCATTATTTGATACTAATGAAGCCAAGGTACAAGCGGATGCTCTTGATTTGCGAGATGCAATGGCCAATTTGCCATAACATACAAATTTGACCGTCAACGATGCAAGTCAATTACGTGATTGTGATGTTGTTGTTTCAGCTTTAGGGGAATCAAAGTTGGTTGATACACCGGATCATGATCGCTTTGCAGAATTTAAATTCACCCGAACTCAAGTCCCATTGGTAGCGAAAATGCTAGTAGACAACGGGTTCCACGGTAAGTTAGTTGATGTTACCAATCCTTGTGACGTAATCACCTCAATGTACCAAAAATTAACCGGTTTGCCAAAAGAACACGTGATGGGGACTGGAACCTTACTAGACTCTGCGCGGATGCGGGCCCGAGTTGGTGAAGCACTGAAAGTTGATTCTCGCTCCGTTGTTGGTTTTAACCTTGGTGAACACGGCAATTCACAATTCACGGCTTGGTCAACGGTTCGGGTTCTCGGAAAACCTGTCACTGAATTAGCGGAAGAACGGGGATTGAAGCTGTCTGAGTTGGAAGAACGCGCCCGCCAAGGTGGTTACCTAGTATATCAAGGTAAGAAATATACTAACTATGGGGTTGCAACGGCCGCAGTTCGGTTAACCAATGCAGTGCTGAATGATGCCCGCACAGAAATGCCAGTTTCTAATTATCGTGAAGAATACGGTACTTACCTCTCATATCCAGCTGTCGTTGGACGTGATGGGGTAGTAGAACAACTACATCTAGATTTGACGCCAGAAGAAGAAGCAAAACTAGAAACTTCTGCAACTTACATCAAGGAACGGTTGAAGAAAGAAGAAGAGCGTGCAAACAATCTCGCTCAAGCAGAATAAACAGAAACATTAATTCTAAACGAAATTTACTAAGAGGAGTGACTACAATGACAAAGTTTAATTTTTCTAAACGAGTACCAGCGGACGGAACGGATGCGGTAGGTGCAATCTTAAAGGCAGCGGCGGATCCAAAGATTATTTCCTTTGCTGGTGGATTGCCCGCTCCTGAGCTTTTCCCTGTCAAAGAGATGAAAGAAGCTGTTGATCGCGTTTTCGATGAACATGGTCAAGAGGCAATGCAGTATGGGGCCGCAAAAGGGGTAACTGCTCTTCGTGAGTGGGTTCTCCAACATGTTAAAGAGAAAGAAAACGTGACTGGTCAACTGGAAAACGTTCTGATGACCACTGGTTCAGAACAAGCACTTGATTTGGTAGGGAAAGCCTTTGTAAATCCTGGAGATACTGTACTGGTGGAACAGCCAACTTATCTTTGTGCCCTGGATGTCTTTAAATCCTATGGTGCCAACTTTGTAGGGGTGGAAATGGATGAACAGGGGATGAAAATGGATGCCCTGGAAGAAGCATTGAAGGCTCACCCTGAAGCAAAACTGGTTTATACAGTACCAAACTTCCAAAATCCAACTGGACGAACCATGGCACTAGAACGACGGGAAAAGATGGCTGAACTAGCTGCAAAATATGATGTTTATGTTTTAGAAGACAACCCTTATGGTGAAATTCGCTTTAAGGGACAGCACGTGCCAGCAGTTAAGTCATTTGATAAAACTGGCCATGTCTTCTACATGGGTACATTCTCCAAGACCCTTGCTCCCGGGTTCCGTTTAGGATGGGTTGTTGCGGATGAAGACGTTGTTAGTAAGTTAACTGTGCTGAAGCAGTCAGCAGACCTGCACTCTGATAACTTAGCCCAATATGCTGTGGTAGAATTTCTGAACCAGAATGACCTTGATGCGCATGTAAAACAAATCAGTGATCTTTACGGAAAACGGAAGGCATTAATGACTGAAGGATTACAGAAATACTTCCCAGAAGGTGTTAAGTATACTGACCCAGAAGGAGGAATGTTCCTGTGGGTCGAAGTACCTGGCGTAGATGATACCGTTGAACTATTTAAGAAATGTTTGGAACACAACGTGGCCTTTGTGCCAGGCGATCCGTTCTATGCTGGTAAGCCGCAACCAGGCGCTTTCCGGTTGAACTACTCCAATGCCAAAGAAGACCAAATCAAAGCCGGGATGAAGCAACTCGGCGAAGCCCTCCAAGAGGCAGTTAATAATTAATGCCCCTTCAATATTGAAACAAAATAATATTTATAATCCCATCGGTAGATTGAATCTATTGATGGGATTTTATTGCGAAAGATAAATTTTGGGCAGTTTTTTGTATTGCATAACCCCAACGTTAAAGCTAAAATATTCCTAAATTTCAAGAATAAGTTAGCCACTGGACTCAAATAAATAATACTGACCAATTGATTATTGGTTGATGGAGCTGTGATATCTCTTGGTAGAAGGCCTTACGATA
>NZ_JACJKU010000009.1 GCF_016901675.1 Limosilactobacillus coleohominis | reverse complement strand
AGAACCGTAACCGAGTTTTGCGACGATTTATTCCCAAGGGACAAGCTATTGAAGAGCTGAGCGATCGCCAGCTGGTTCAAATCAATTGGTATCTGAATTCCCGGCCACTCAAATGTCTTAATTGGCGCACACCAATCGAGATCTTCCTGCTTAATTTACGTCATTAAATTCGTTCTAGTTATTTCTTGCAATCTGCCATAAATAAATCGTAAGCACCGAATAACAACACGTATATATTTTCAACTTCAGGTCTCCTATACTGATTACAATAAATTCAGTTAGGAGACTTTTTATGGAAGAAAAACATGAAATCATTACACCTAATTTTGTTTCAAAGCCATCTACGACGGCTCCGATCTCTGCAACATATAAACATATTGCGGCTAAAGTAGAGTTCAATGGGATTCGCTTAACGATCTTCAAGGGTATTAATCCGAAGCTTGCCAGTGAATTGGTTAAGGTGTTGACCGAAAATGCTCATTAATTGGCACGCGCCTAGACATGTCTATCTTGTTTGTGGGAAGACAGACCTTCGTAAAGGAATTGACGGTTTAGCGATAGTAATCGCTGAAAATTATGGCTTAGAATTATACGATGATTCACTCTTCCTTTTCTGCGGCTTTAGGAATGATCGTTTCAAGGGTTTATATTGGGACGGCGAAGGCTTTATCTTACTTTATAAACGCTATGAAAATGGTCATCTCAAATGGCCACGAACTTCTTCTGAAGCTCGCTTATTAAAGCGTCAGGAACTAGCCAACCTTTTGAAAGGCCTGAATCCTTTTCCTACGCCTAATGTTCATAAAGCCAAACCAGGTAATCTCTATTAAGGCTCTTTTTAAATTCCTCCACTTCTGATATAATTAATCAGAATTCATTAAGGACGGAGGTGACGGACCATGGATTACGAAAAGCAAAGCGCTGAACTTAAAAAGCAATTAGCCGCTGCGCAGCAGCAGATTGCCCAACAACAGCTGATTATCAAGGCATTACAGAACCAACTATTTGGGAAAAAAACTGAAGTTTTTAAGCAAGTAGTCTCAGGACAACAGTCATTGTTTAGCGACCAGCAACTCGCTGAGCTAGAAGATAGTGATCAAGAAACTATTGAAGTAGTTACAGTAAAGCAAAAACAAGTGGTACGTCACCGTAAAGCAAAGCAGTCGGGTAAGCGTACCGCTCTTTTGAATAGTCTGCCACAGGTAGATCAGGTAATCCCGCTAACGGACACGAAGTGTCCTTACTGTCAGGAAGAAATGTCTAAAATTGGTCAGCGCCTAGCAAGACGCGAAGCGACACTTAAACCGGCTGAACTATATTGCAAGAACTATTACCAAGAAAGCTATAAGTGCAATCATTGTCATCCGGATGGCAACGATGTAGTCGTTAATAGTAAAGTACCACAAGCAATTTTGCCACATAGCTATTTCTCAAGTAGTATCCTAGCGAAAATTAGTGAACTTAAATTTAATCTGGCTTTGCCATTTCATCGATAACTTAAACTATGGTTGGCAATGGGAATGCCAGTTAACGACACGATAATCACTAAGAATATTATTAAGGTAAGTGAAAGCTACTTGATGCCTTTGTATAAGAAACTATGTGAATTAATTCGTTCAGAAGAAGTCATTCACATGGATGAGACACCCTTTCAAGTGTTAGAAGAACACAAAGCAAACTGTTATTTTTGGGCCACAAAGACGACCGCTGAATTCAGTCGTCATCCAATTAATGTTTTTCGCTATGCCAATACACGTTCTGGCAAGGTTATTAAGGATATCGTGGGGAGTAATTATCAAGGGATTATAATGTGTGATGGCTATAGTAATCGCCTCTATCCAAACGCTAAATTTGGATCTTGCTTGGTACATATTCGCCGTGAATTTATCAACATTATTAAGGCATTGCACAATCGCCCTGCTAAATCGTCGATAGCACAACAAGCAGTTTCATTATTAAGACCGATTTTCCATACGGAAAAGCACTTAAAATATCACACTAAAGAAGGGAAGGCCGCAGAGCGAAGAAAAAGATTAAAGCCATTACTAGATTCCTTTTATGACTACATTAGTCAGGTGAAGCGACCACTCGGTAAACTAAAGAATGCCATTCAAAATGCCCTAGCGCTAAGGCTACGAGTTTATCGGATCTTTGAAAATGGCCAAGTTCCATTAACTAACAATCCAGTAGAGCAGGCAATTCGGCCGTCAACACTAATTCGCAAGAACAGTTTGTTTGCGAAAAGTATTCGCGGCGCTCAGGCTAGTGCCGTATATTACACGATAGTTGGCACGGCTAAAATGAATCATTTGAATATTTACAAATACTTCAAGTATCTTTTTGATCACTTACCAAACCGTGAGAATAAAGATATTGAGGGCTTTTTGCCATGGGCAAAAGAAGTCCAGGCCCAATGTCATATATAAAACAAGCAAGCGCCCTGCGTAACATCAAACTGATGTGCTACGCAGGGCGCTCTTTTTCAATACGTGTTGTTATTCGGTGCTTACGTACATATTCAATAGTCTCAAGTGTTGGTAATCGGCGCATATTGGTGTATTAATTATCAGGTCGTCTGTTTTCCATGTTAGTCTGTTAAAATGATTATCTACTGATTAAATTTAGACAGAGAAAATAATTAACAGGTACTACACGTTTTACAATTATGTAGTACCTGTTATTTATTTCATATTGCTTTCTAAGCCTTTTTAAGAGAATTCGATCAATTTATCGTTTAATTCATTAAACACTCTAAATTAACCCTTACTTCAGTTTTCATGCTGTATTATGAACTACTGCAATGAATTCTTTTAATGCTTTATAAAATAAAAGGCTCCGATTCCCTAATGGAGAATCGAAGTCTTCTTTTTTTGCCAGCTTTTTTACTAATTCAGTTTATTTAAAAAATGGTGTATTTTTGGTGTACACACACCAAGATTACTAACTTTTTACAAGCTAGTAACTAAATTTGTCTAAATTCACAGTGTCGTCGAAAAGCCGTCACATCAGGCTTTTAGACTACTTTTTCTTATTCTTCTTACCCTTTTTGCTATCCTTAGTTTCCTTTTCCGGACGCATCGTTGGGAAATAAAGAACATACCTATCTTCACAATTAAGTAAGGATAATATACAGAACCTGTAAAGATAATTATATTATTACTTATAGCTAAAATATGTAATTTTAAAACAATGGCGTGCCAATGTAATAACAAAAAAGGTACTACGCAAGCTCAAATTACGTAGTACCTTTTGCGGTATTATCTATTGATGTTTTTGGTAGACTTTTGGTAGACAACTTGCAATAAACTACCAATTCTACCAAATTTGCCCCTCTACAAATGCCGTTATCTTAGGCTTCCCTCTTCATGTTGTCCTATAACATCACTCGTACTCTATAGTCGAAGGCGGCTTACTCGTGACATCATAGAGAATTCGGTTAACGTGATCAACTTCGTTTACGATCCGTACCGAAATCTTTTGAAGAACATCCCATGGAATCTTTGCAAAGTCAGCAGTCATTCCATCGATGGATGTCACAGCCCGGATAGCAACCGCGTAGTCGTATGTCCGGCCGTCTCCCATGACACCAACTGAACGAATTCCTGGTAATACAGTGAAGTATTGCCAAATCTTTTCGTCCAATCCGGCCTTTGCAATTTCTTCACGCAGAATTGCGTCACTTTCACGAACAATTTCCAACTTCTCAGGTGTGATTTCACCAATGACCCGAATTCCTAAGCCAGGGCCTGGGAATGGTTGACGCCAAACTAATTCGTGAGGAATCCCGAGCTTTTCACCTAGTTCACGGGTTTCGTCCTTGAACAAGCTCCGTAATGGTTCAATCAACTTGAAGCCGAGCTTCTTTGGTAAGCCACCAACGTTATGGTGAGACTTAATAGTCTGGGCCGTATCAGTACCTGATTCAATCACGTCAGTGTATAACGTCCCTTGAGCCAAGAATTCGGCATCGTCCATCTTCTTAGCTTCTTCATTGAACACTTCAACGAATTCCTTACCAATAATCTTCCGTTTCTTTTCAGGATCAGTAACACCTTTCAATTGACCCAAGAAGCGGTCGGCAGCATCAACCTTGATGATGTTCACCCCAAGGTCACGGTTTAATGCATTCATAACTTGATCTGCTTCGTTCTTCCGCAACAGACCGTGATCAACGAAGATACATGTTAATTGGTCACCAATTGCCTTGTGGATCAGTACTGCAGTAACACTGGAGTCGACACCACCGGATAGACCAAGAATAACCTTCTTGTCACCAACTTTTTCACGGATTTCCTTTACTTGCATATCAATAAAGTCATCCATCGTCCAGTTAGCTTTAGCACCACAAATGTCGAACGCAAACCGTTTCAAAATGTCTAAACCATACTCAGTGTTCCGAACTTCTGTGTGGAATTGCAAACCGTATAGTTTACGATCATCATCCGCAATCGCTGCGATCGGACAGTTCTTACTGGTTGCAGTTACTTTAAAGCCTTCAGGAGCCTTCGTTACCAAGTCCCCGTGACTCATCCAAACATATTGTTTATCTGGTAAACCAGCAAACAACTTGGCATCCTTATCAGTCACTTCAATGTCAGCACGACCATATTCAGAATCTTCCGCTGATTCAACCTTACCACCGAGGTTATAAGACATCAGTTGCATCCCATAACAAATTCCTAAAATTGGGATTCCCAACTTGTAAATGTCCTGGTCAACTGTAAATGCATCCTTGGCATATACGGAATTTGGCCCACCAGAGAAAATAATTCCCTTTGGGTGGAGCTTTTTGATTTCAGCAGCACTAATCTTGTGTGACATTAATTCTGAGTAAATCCCAAAGTCACGAATGCGCCGCGTGATTAATTGGTTGTATTGACTACCAAAGTCAAGCACCAAAATCTTATCAAAAGCATCTAAATTGACGTTTGCCACTTGTCCCACTCCTTTATAATGAATTCTAAACTTAAAACTATTGTACGGTGTTTACCCCAGTCGGTCAATAACTAAACCGGCCTCGCTAGTGATTTCAAGAAGTTTTTCTAAAACTATTGCGAATTGATGGTTAGATTGTTCGTTCCTGTTATAATAGGTCCAATGTAAAGGAATGATGATTATGAATATTTATGGAAATTATGAGCAATCTCTTCACAAAGTAATGGATCAATTGCTCCACAACATCCAAGAATTAAATGAAGATGAAGTTAACCATCACCACCCCAAGCTATATGAACACCTCATCAGCCGGGTTAAAACTCCCGCCAGCATGACTGAAAAGTGTCAACGCAAAGGGTATCCAGTTACTACAGAATCGGCTCTTCGTAATTGTAAAGACGCAATTGGGGTGCGAATCGTTTGCAACTTTATTGATGACATTGACCGGTGCCTAACTCTCCTACGTCAATCAGACTGGTGTGACATCGTTAAAGAGAAAGACTACATTACAAACGCCAAGCCAAATGGCTACCGGAGCTATCACGTGATTTTAAACGTCACCACTCCTTACAAAGATGTTGATGGCAACGTCCCTGGTCATTACTATGCTGAAATTCAATTACGTACCATCGCAATGGACTCCTGGGCCAGTTTGGAACACGAAATGAAGTACAAACACCACATTAAAAATCCTGAGCGGATTGGTAAGGAACTCAAGCGGTGCGCTGACCAACTGGCATCTTGTGATGTCCAAATGCAAACCATCCGCCAATTAATTAATGAACATGATTAGGAGGAATATTCATGCGAATTTTATTAGCTGAAGATGAAGAACAATTAGCACGCGTTCTCAAGTTAGCAATGGAAAAAGCCGGCTATACAGTTGACCAAGTTGCTGATGGTCAAAGCGCTGTTGATTTAGCAAAGGAAAACGCCTATGACGTTATGATTCTTGATATCATGATGCCAGTCAAAACCGGGCTAGAAGCTCTCAAGGAAATTCGTGCTTCTGGTGACCGGACCCACGTTATGATGCTAACCGCAATGGCTGAAGTTGACGATAAGGTCACCGGACTTGATGCTGGAGCTGACGATTACATGACCAAGCCGTTCTCACTAAAAGAGTTACTGGCACGGTTGCGTTCACTAGAACGGCGCAATGACGAATTGGATAAAGACATCCTCCAATTTGGAGACTTAACTGTCGATACCAATGAGCAAACTCTCGTCAGCAATAATTCCATCAGCTTAACTAGCAAAGAAGCTCGCCTACTTCAATACATGATTCTCAATGCCAACAAGGACCTTTCAGTCGATGACCTTCTGAACCACACTTGGGATGATGATGACGAATCAGCTGACCCCGATGATGTTTGGTTCACAGTTTCATATCTCCGGCGGAAACTTGAATCAGTCGGGTCCAATGTGGTTATCAATGGTGAAAAGGATGGTCCTTTCAAAATTACTGAATAATTGAAAAGGGTGGTTAAATGATTCGACACTTTCAAAAGAAATTTATTTTTGTCTCCACTTCAGCCCTTATCGTGGTCCTGTTCACCATCATTGGCAGCATTGCTTCAATTGCTTACTTCCGTTCAAAAAACAAGGTTAACGAAGTTTTAACAATGTTGGTACAGAATAACGGGCAACTGGCCAGTAAAAATATCCAACGGCAACCCCAAAATTTCTTTGGGTCCCGTTTCTCACGGGAAGGAATGTTTCAATACCGCTACTTTAGTGCCAATTTGGACCGTCACAATCAAACTACCGCGATCAATAATCAGCACATTTTAACAGTTCAACCAAGTGCTATTCAACGACTGGCAAAGCGGGTTACTAAATTTTCACGGAATAATGGGGTTATTAGCTACCAAGGTGTTCACTATGCTTACCGTATCAAGCGTAGTTCTAAAAACACGCTGGTCGTCTTTCTAGATGAAACCCTCCTGATGTCAGAAACTCGGGAGATCTTGCACGTTAGTATCGCTTTAGGCATCTTGTGTCTGATTCTCTACACAGCCATCTTAATTGGGTTCTCTAAACGTGCGATTAAACCGATTATTCAAGCTGAACAACGGCAACGCGAATTTATCACGAATGCTGGTCACGAGCTCAAAACTCCACTAACAGTGATTGCTGCTAATACCGAAATGCAAGAATTAACCACCGGTGAAGATGAATGGACGCAAAGCAATAAGGAACAGGTTACTCGGCTGACCCGTTTGATTAACAATCTAATCTCACTGGCCCGCATGGAGGAACAACCAAACGTTGCGATTACTGATATTGATGCTAGTGCGATCGCTAAACGGGTTGCCGATAGTTTCAAAGGGGTGGCAATGCAAAACCACCATCAGTTCAGAGTTAATATCCAAAATGACCTACACATTCAAGGTGACCAGAACCACTTTGAAGAACTAATCAATATCCTGTTGGATAATGCTAATAAATATTGTGATGATGATGGGCAAATTATCATCACCCTCAACAAAAATAAACGTTCTAAGAATGTCTACCTGACCGTTTCCAATTCTTATGCAGCTGGTAAAGACGTTGACTACAATAAGTTCTTTAACCGTTTCTATCGTGCAGATACTTCTCACCAAATCAAGCATCAAAGCGGCTTTGGCATTGGCCTTTCAATGGCTCAACGAATCGTGAGCCTTTTCCACGGTAAAATTAAAGCCAGTTACAAGAATGGGATGATCAGTTTTCACATTACATTACGGAGTTAAAAAAAGATTGGCAATGCCAATCTTTTTTAGTCTTCTCGTAAGTAAATGCGATCAATTACGTGATGATGGGTCTTATGCAAAATGATGTCAGCACGATTGCGTGTCGGCAAAATGTAGTCGTTTAAGTTTGGCAAATCAACTTCATCCCAAACTTTTCGTGCCATCTTAAAAGCATCCTCACGTTTGCCCTTAGTATATGGGTAGTAATAATTATCTGGATTTTTAAATGCCGTATCTAACAACAACCCAAACCGTTCCAGATACCACTGTTTTACTAATTCTGCTTCAGCATCAACGTAAATCGAACAGTCAAAGAAGTCACTAACGTATAGTCGTTGGGTGCTTGGCAATTGTAGAACATTGATTCCTTCCACAATTAAAATATCTGGTTCTTCAATTATTTGAGGATGGTCCGGCATAATATCATAGGTATTATGGGAATAAGTTGGTGCAGTGACTTGATCTGCCCCGGCCTTAATATCATTTAGAAACGTCAAAAGGCGTTCCATATCGTATGATTCTGGAAATCCCTTACGTGACATTAATCCCCGCTTTTGCAATTCCGCGTTGGAATATAGAAACCCATCCGTCGTCACCAACTCCACCCGCTGATCTGGCATTAACCGGTTTAATAGAATTTGCAACAAACGAGCCGTGGTACTTTTCCCCACGGCAACTGATCCCGCAATTCCAATAATGTACGGAATCCTTCGCGATGGTTTTTTTAGAAAAGTCAGCCTTTGTAACTGCATTTGGATATAGTTCTGATACTGTAGCTGCAGTAGTTTAATCAGTGGCAAATAGACCTCCTGGACGTCTTGAATTGAAATTTGGTCATTCAGTGATTTAATTGCGTCCAAGTTTTCTTGTGTTAAGTTGACCCGTTTGCTCGGGAAAAAGCTGTGCCACGTGGCGCGATCAAATTGATCGTAGTTCAGCCATTCATCCATGATTATCATTCCTCGAATTGCTTCATAATAATAGCTTTATTTTACCATTATTTGTTTATCAATGAGCGAGCTCGCCTTAATTTGCTTTTGATGATGGGTTCTTGGTAGAATTTGAGTAAATTTAGGAGGGATAACGTGCCGCTTACAGCTCAAACAGTCAGCAAACATCTTACTGACTACGATCAAATCAAAGATTTATACCATACTGCTTTTCCAGAAGAAGAACTGGTTAAATGGTCATGGCTTTTACGCAAATCACGTTCGAAGAATGCCGAATTCTTAGCATATTATGATCAAAACCGCTTTGTTGGTTTCAGCTATATGATCCACCAACCAAATCTAGATTTTCTATTTTACTTAGCGGTGGATCCCGACCAACACTCTCAAGGCTATGGTGGCCAAATTTTGGACTGGCTCAATGCCAAAAACCCTGATGTTCCAATCGTTTTAGAAGTCGAACCATTAGATGAACAGGCAGGTAATGCTGAACAACGCCAGCGTCGCCTGAAATTTTATCAAAGCCACGGGTTTAATTTTACGAATCATCAAACTACCGAAGATGGCACTCAGTATGTCATTCTAACCAATGGTCAAAGCTTTGATATTCAGCAGTTGGCTAAAGCCTATCATTGGTTCTACCGGCCTTTTAATCACCGACATCATATTGAAATCCACTAAAAAAGAGCGCCTTATTAGCGCTCTTTTCGTTTATTTAGGAAACTTTTGACTTGAACTATTCTCTAGTTCTGGTGCATCCGTTGAATAGTCGTTGACCGTTGACTTATTGCCATTTTGTGCTCGTACACTATTCTTCCGCTTCTTATCAGTCTTCAGCTTCTTCAATGCCTTTTGCAGGTTGTATGAATAGCTCTTCTTGTCGACCTTCTTGAAGCCAGGTAGCTTGTAGAACCGTAACAAGTCCCCATTCATGACCTTGTCGGAAAGGCCTAGGTCAGTAGTAACCCATTTTTGAATCTTATCAGTTTGCTTCTTTTGGCTAGCTGACAGTTTCTTAATTTGTTTACCACTCTTGGAGTAGTAGTAATCACCATTGTACTTCGTATACTTAGGTGTTACCCAGTCACCATTTCTAAATGGCACAATCTGGTTGTTCTTCTTAGATAAGAGGTCCTGGCCAAATTGAATGTACTTATTGGAGCTAATTCCTAAGAGGTCTTCCAGTGTTGGAAGAACGTCAATTTCACCACCATAAGTGTGGTTAACGCCACCCTTAAGACCGTCCATGTTAATCATGAATGGTACTTTTTGGAACATTGCCAAATCATAGTTGTTAACAGACTTCTTGTTAAAGATCTTAGCAATTGCTGGTTGGTGGTTGTTAGAAATTCCGTAGTGGTCACCGTAAAGAACCAGAACACTGTTCTTCCGTAAACCGGTCTTGTCTAAGTAGTTCAACAGTTCACCGACGGATTGGTCAAGGTAATGAGCCGTTTGAACATATGGATCAACGGTATCATCACCCGTCTTCAAAGCATCAATTGACTTGTTCTTCTTATCCAAGAGGTATGGATAGTGGTTGGTAACCGTAATCAACTTAGCATAGAACGGTTGTGGCAATTGATCTAAGTAGTTTGCGGAATCTTTGAGGAAGATCTTATCTTTCATTCCGTAACCAACTTCACCATCTTTAGTAGTTGGGTAATATTGCTTACTAAAGAAGTAGTCATAACCAAATGACTTATACGCATTATCACGGTTCCAGAAGCTCGGAACGTCACCATGGAAGGAAGCGGTTGTATAACCAAGCTTTTGGTGTAATAGTGCAGGTGCAGATTGGAAAGTGTTAGTAGTCCCATCGGTAACCATTGCTGAACCTTCTGGCAAACCAAACAAGGAGTTTTCCAGCATCATTTCAGCATCCGCTGTCTTCCCTTGACCAACTTGGTGGAAGAAGTTGTCAAACGACAACGTATTGTCCGCGTGGTACAACTTATTTAAGTTAGGAGTAACTTCCTGTCCGTTAACTTTGTAATCAATCAAGAATTGTTGGAAACTTTCCAAGTGGATAATAATAATGTTCTTACCCTTGGCTTTGCCATAATATTGGATATTCGGTCCAGCATAGTTTTTCTTGATCCACCGTTGAACTGGAGCCATATCCCTAGCACTAGCCTTAGCTTTCACAGCACTACTATGGGTGGTTTTGACACCATCGTAGACCGTGTAGGCTTCAAGTCCAAGGTACTTAACAATGTAGTTGTTATCAAATGTCCGTGTTAATAATTGGCTCCGGTTGCTTTCGGCCATTCCTAAGTTAGCACCAAAGAGCGCAAAACCAATGACCGTAATGGTAGTGGCATACCGAATCTTAAAGTACCGCATATCAACTCTAACAACGTGGAACAGTAAAATTAGCACAATAATGATTACATCAACGTAAACACCAAAGTCACTTGGCCGCATAATGCCTAAGAAACTCTTTCCCAGGTTATTAGAAGTGGCTCCACTACCCTTAATAACGTTAAAGGTAATGAAATCAGAGAACTCTCGGTAATACAGAATGTTCGCAAACAGCCAGGTCGATAACAGGAAATTAATGAGGCACATTAGCCAGTAAGACAATCGTCCCCGGAAATATAGTGCAATCCCAATCAGAATTATCGCTGCTGGTAACGTATTGAAAGCTAGTAGGAACTGTTGAACAGTCCCTTTCACTCCTAAATTAAACTTTGTCTTGTAGGCCCAATAACTCTTTATGGCAAATAACAAAACCGTAAAGATAAAGAAGCCGAGTTTGGTGTTTAAACCGCGTCTTATTTTTTTCAACGCTGCATTCATTTAAAATTCTTCCTCCATGATCTTTTTCAACATTTACCATCATACCCTAAACCAGCGTTGACGCAACGCTTAATATCGGTCTTTGGCAAAAGTTTAAGAATTATTCTGAATGGTATACAGAGATGGATTAACCCGATCAAGCAGGTGGGTAACCTGGCCAACCGCCGTAATGGTAAGGGCATGCATTGCCCGCGAAGCAATTGTGTAGAGTAATTGACGCTCATCTTCTTCGGGGTACTTATTATCATTGGCATCCCAAACAACCACTGCATCGAATTCAAGACCCTTTGCAAGATAGGAAGGCACAACTATGATTCCGTCTACCAGCCTTTGGTTTTCAGTCCGAATCAGTGTGTTATCAATTCCTTGTTGCTTTAATTGTTCTGAAATTTCTTGACTATCCGCAAGTGTCTTACCGATCACAGCAATCTTATCGTGCTGGTCTTGATACTTTTGCAACGTCTTCATGACGTCTTGAACGGCCCCCGCTTGACTATTATTTATGATAACTTCAGGTAATTCACCCGGCCGATCGAAGGCTTCGATCGCTTCACCATCTAATAATATTTCCCGGGTAAAGTCTGTAATTTCTTTCGTAGACCGGTACGATTTCGTCAACTGAACTACGGAAGTTTTTTCAGGATCAAACATCGTTCCTAACTCTTTCAATAGTTTCTTACTATTTTCATGAGTAAAGATTGCCTGGTTCAAATCACCTAGAAGTGTGAACTTGGCACGTGGGAAACAGAATTTTAAGTAGGCCAATTGGAATGCGTCATAATCCTGCACTTCATCAACGAAGACATAACGAATATCACGTTCACCGCGTTTACCTGTTAAAAGGTCGTATAAGTATAGGTAAACGGAAATACCGTTAGCGCTAATCTGATGATTCTTTAAATTGGCTACTTGTTGGTCAACATATTGGCGCCATTCTTCCTGGCTAATGCAAAAGTTGTCCAGGTTAATAATCTTCGAGGTGACCCTTAATAAATGAACATATTGAGCATTGATATTTAGCCACCGGTTATGATCAATGGCCCGTTTAATCGGCCGGAAAGCATTCATCACAATCATCCGTGACAAGAACTTATTCTCTGCTTGGTCATTAGCAAATGCTTGGGGATGATTTGCGTACAGGACGTTTAGTTCTTCTTGACTCATGCTTTGGATTTGTTCTTCGACCCACTTGGCACGCATTTCAGTACCAATTCGTCGGTTCAGGTATTTAGTCAATTCTTCTTTGGTACCGTCAAGGCGGTTACCAAGGTTGTAAGTCCGATTGAAAGAATAGTAGATTTCTTTAATGCGTTCCTTTGGCACAAAAACTCGATCATTAAACATCAAATTACGGAAATGCAGGTGTCCATCTGTTCCTAACCGTTTTGCATAATTCGTCACTGCTTTGAAATACTCTAAGCTGCTCAGTAATCGAACCGCTTTATCATTAATACCTTGGTCGCTTTGTTCAAACCGTTGTTTCAAAGTAGCTACCTTTAGCCGAGGAACCCGGCGGTTAACATATTGGTAGTACGTCAACTGCACCATATTCTGTTCACCAAGTTCTGGCAAAACTTGGTCAATGTAGTCATTGAATAGTTGGTTAGGACTAAATAAGACCACTTGTGAAGCTGACAGATTTCCACGGTAACGGTAGAGCAACCAAGCAACCCGTTGAAGCACTGCCGCGGTTTTACCTGATCCGGCAGCTCCCTGAACAAATAACAGATCGTCCTTGGTATTCCGGATAATGGCGTTTTGGGTCTTTTGAATCGTAGAAACAATACTCTTCATCTTGTTGCTGGAATGATTACTCAACGCCGACAGCAACATCTGATCCGTGACCGCTTCATCAGTATCATACAGGGTAACAATCACGCCATCTTCAATTTGAAACTGCCGTTTGAGCTTTACGTTGACTGTTTCCTGGCCATCTGGAGTGTCGTAAGAGACATTTCCTAATTCCCCATCATAATAAATTGATGAAATGGGTGCCCGCCAGTCATAAACCAGAAAATGGTCAGGATGATCGGAGAAAGAAGCTAGCCCAATATAGATCGTTTCGGGTTGTTGACCATTTTTCTCTTGAAAATCAATCCGTGCAAAGTATGGTTTTGCTTCTAATCGTTTCAAAGTCGATAAACGGTCGGCAGCGTGTTGCCAGCTATTTTCCCGTTCGTCCAGCATTTGCTGCTGAGTCCGCACTGACATCGCCGTATCCATCATTCCTGAATACGTGGTGGTGTTCATGTGGATCGTATCAAAATCCTTACTTAGGTTATGAATGTCTTTTTTGGCCGTTGAGATTTTACTATCGGCCTTTTTTTCTGCCTTTTTAATTTCCTCAATCACGTGATCGAGGTGGGCTTGTTCTTTTTTCAAAACTGATTCAGCCACAACTAAAAAGCTCCTTACTTAATTTTTAATTTATCTATTATAGCATTTTTTCAATTCCAATATTGAAAGTCATAAAAAAGTTATAAAGCTTACAATACTTTGACCTTTCCTGACAAATTAACAGTAAAATAGAGATAAGTATTACCGCCAAAAGGAGTGTTGCACATGGACCAAGTGATTTATGGACTGACCCATATTCCAGAGATTATCATCCCCATCTTTAACGCCACCGGCGGTTGGGGATACATGATCTTGTTTACCATCACCTTCATGGAAACTGGCCTGGTGATTTTCCCGTGGTTGCCCGGTGAATCACTGATCTTTGTAGCGTCATCATTAGCCGCCTTAAACACTAACTCAATCAAATTAAGCGTGTTGATTTGTGGATTTTTTGTAGCCGCCTTTCTTGGTGACATCGTAAATTACACCATTGGTACTCGACTAATGAAGTGGTCTTGGTTACGAAAAAAAGTAATGGGACCTAATTGGCAAGTTGCACATGACTTTTTCGAACGTCATGGTATCAAAGCAGTGATCTTTGGCCGGTTTGTCCCGTTAATTCGGACCTTTGTTCCATTAATTTCCGGGTCAGCTGGCTTCAAATTTTCCAGATTTGTTGTTGGTAACTTCTTCGGCACGCTCCTATGGGTCCTGATTGCTGCCTTAGTCGGCTATTATTTCGGAACAATTCCGTTTGTAAAAGAACACTTCTCACTCCTTTTGTTACTCCTCATCATCGTTTTAATGATTCCTGCAATGGCTTTAGGCATTAACCGGCTTATTAAGCGTCGTGTTATGAAACGAAACCGAATGATTAAGTAGCCCCGCCTTCTATAACCCGTTAAGTATGATAAAATAGTACTAATATTATCGGTGTGCTAAAGGAGGATTTCTATGGCGAACGTTGTTTATTTTGTACGACATGGGGAAACATTTTTTAACCTATACCACCGCATGCAAGGCTGGTCTGATACTCCATTAACCGCCAAGGGCAAAGAAGACGCCTCTAATGCGGGTCATGCCCTTGCCAACTTAGATTTTGATTACTTGTTTAGCAGTGACCTAAAGCGGGCGGTTGATACTGCTAACATTATTTTAGAGCACCATCCTACTGACAAAATTACTGCACCAATTAAGGAACCCGCTTTCCGTGAGGAATTCTTTGGCTACTTTGAAGGTTCAGATGATGCACAGAGTGCTGTCATGGTTGGAGCCCCACAAAAATTCACCAACTTTAGAGAAATTTTCGACCAACATGGTATTGCAAAAGTACAGGATATGATCGCCGCAAGTGATCCTTTCCATAATGCAGAATCCCATGATGAATTTTGGAAACGTCTCGATAAGGGCTTCCGTCGCCTCCGTAATTTGCCTGACAATAGCGTCAGCGTTGTCGTTTCCCATGGTATGACCATTTCAGCCATTGTCGACCGCTTCGGCGATGGTCAAGAGACTGAAGCGCCACTTAACGGCAGCATTACTAAATTAACGTTAGATCAAAATAATACACATGTAGATTTTTATAACCAATTACAAATTCCTGATAAGTAAGGGGGAAAACACACATCAATGGATACCACCATACAAGCTGATGAAAAGGTGATTGTCACCGGCCTTGATACTGGCCAAGAAGATTATGATTACTCAATGATCGAGTTAAAGGAACTTGCTCAGGCCAATCAAATGGATGTTGTCGACCGGGTTGATCAAGTTTTAGATCGTCCTAATGCAGCCACATACTTTGGTAAGGGTAAAATTGAAGAAATTAAAAACATTGCGGCTGCGGAAAATGTAACCACCATTATTACCAATGATGAATTGTCGCCTAGTCAATTAAGCAATCTGAATGACGAAATTGGCATTCGGGTAATTGACCGCACCGCGTTGATTTTGGAAATTTTCGCTAAGCGAGCTCAAACCAAAGAAGCTAAAATCCAAGTTCAAATTGCTCAATTGGAATACCGTCTTCCTCGTTTGCACACGGCTGCTAACCAGCGCTTAGACCAGCAAACTGGTGGAGGATCCGGATTTACCAACCGTGGTGCCGGTGAAACGCAAATTGAAATGGACCGGCGGGTCATTCAAAAAAATATTAGCCACTTACGGCGTGAGTTAAAGCAAATTAATAAGTCCGAAGCCACTAAGCGTGCTCTTCGTGATAAGAGTGCAATCCCAACAGCGGCCTTAGTTGGTTATACCAACGCCGGTAAATCAACGATCATGAATAAGATGATTGACCGCTATGGTATCTCCAAAGAAAAAGAAGTTTTTGAAAAGGACATGTTATTTGCCACGCTTGATACTAGCGTTCGTCAACTAACTCTTCCTGATCAAAAGCGTTTCATTTTAAGTGACACGGTCGGGTTTGTTTCAAAGTTGCCTACCCACTTGATTGAAGCTTTTAAATCTACGTTGACAGAAGCTGCTAAGGCTGATTTACTCATTCAGGTGATTGACTATTCTGATCCGCACAAGGAAGAAATGATCAAAACTACCGAAAAAACGCTACGGCAGATCGGGATTGATGATATTCCAATGGTTTACGTATTCAACAAAGCTGATAAAACCAGTTACGAATTTCCAACCATGGAGGGCGATGACCATGTTGTGATCTCCGCCAAAAATAAGGAATCACTGGATTTGTTAACCAAAGTTATCAAGCAACACTTGTTTAATAACTACCGTGACGCACAATTGTTGGTGCCATTTACCGATGGTCATGTCGTTTCATACTTAAACGAACACGCTAATATCACTAATACTGAATACCAAAACGATGGAACCCTTCTTAAGGTGGAAATCAGTCCAAGTGATCTGCAGCGATTCGAAAAATACGTTGTGGAATAGTATCAAAGTTTAACAGTATGCTACATAAAAAGGTCTAAGCATTCGGAAATGCCGAACGCTTGGACCTTTTTTGTGCTTCCATGTTGATTTAGTGCTATTTGAGAAAGTCGGTCACTAATTTTACAATCTCTGGACGATGTGCCCCATCTAACATATGGTTCTCGCCATCGATTAAATGAAGTTCACTCTGTGGCAGAATGACGTGATACTTTCTGCTGGCTTCAGGTGAAACCACGTGATCCGCTGTCCCATGAATCAGTAAAACTGGACCATCAAAATGCTGGGCAGTTTCGTAAATCGGCAATAATTGGGCGGTACGGAAATAATCGCCACCAACTTTAAAGCCATCTACCATTACACTGCTTGGAATATGCATCGGGTCGTAAGTACTCCCCTGGCAAACACCCTGCAAAGCATCGCTTTTGAGTGTAGCAGCTGGGGCAAGCAGTACTAATTTTTCAATGACATCATGATAATAAGCCGCGAGCATAGAGGCTACTACTCCGCCTTGGGAGTGTCCCACCAGGTAAATGTGCTGAGCCTTCATTTTTTGATGAGCAAAATCAATCACTTTCATGCCATCCAAAAGTTCGCTTAGTACCGTCATGTCTTCAAACTTGCCGTCACTCTTACCGCAACCATCAAAATCAAAACGTAGAGTTGGCAGGCCAACTTGATTTAATGCATGAGCAACGACTGGTAATATCTTATTTTCGTCATAACCCAAATCACCCTTGAAGCCGTGCATCAAGATTACAACAGTATCATTTTCTAAGGTCGTCGTTCCTTCCAACAACCCATGTAATTTTAAACCATCCCGTTGAATTGTAATTTCCATCATTTTCTCACCTCAAATAACAAAGAAAGGGACTATGACCTCATAGCAGGCCACGGTCCCTTTGTCATTAACCAGATTAATTAGCGAATTGCATTACGGGTCTTGCCACCGTTAATAATCGTAACGGTGTCATTCAAAGCAATTTCAACCATGTTCCGTACTGAAGTCTTAGTAAAGAAGGCAACGTGTGGAGTTACCACAACATTTGGCATTGCAGCTAATGTCTTGTAGTCTTCTGGAACTTCATCTGCGGAAACTTTCTTGCCAAAGTATGTAGTTTCATCCGCCAACGTGTCCAGACCAGCACCGGCAATTTCGCCGTCTTGTAATGCCTTAATTAATGCTTGAGTATCAACCAAGCCACCACGTGCCATGTTGATAAGGTATGCAGAATTCTTCATCTTCTTTAGAGTATCCGCATTAATAATGTTCTTTGTGCTTGGGAACAGTGGAGTGTGCAGACTAATAATGTCTGATTCCTTTAAAACGGTGTCCAAATCAGTGTAATCTACAAATGCTTCTTGTTCTGGATCGTAGAATGGGTCGTAAGCAATTACTTTTGCACCCAGGGCCTTATAGATTTGGGCGGTAGCACCACCAATGTGGCCTAAACCAATGATCCCTACTGTAAGGTTGAAGATTTCGTTAGATACTAAGTCGGGAGCCCAACTAAAGTCGTGATCTTCTTCCATTCGTTGGTTAAATAGTCCAATTTTACGATTTAAGTACATTGCTTGGGTGACACCCATTTCAGCAATTGCCCGTGGTGAGTAAATTGAAACCCGGGTAATCGTAATGTTGTTTGCTTTAGCGGCATCCAAATCAACCATGTCAAAACCAGCTGTCCGGAGACCAATCTGCTTAATACCGAAGCTAGCCAGCTTTTTGTAAACATCAGCGCTGCCTAATGATTGAGTTTGTTGAGTAATAACCCCATCAAATCCCTTTGCCATGTCAACAGTGTCGTCGTTTAACAAGTCGGCAACCATTTTGACTTCGTTACCGGTCTTCTTTTCCCATGCTTCAGCATAAGACTTTTCAATTGGCTTTGTACCAAACATAATGATTTTCATGAATGTTTCCCCTTTCCAAAATCCAATCTTTACATTGTCTAGTATACACGATTTTTATGACAAATAAGTGGACCATTTACAAATAAATGGTCCACTTAGTGAAATCTTAATTTAAAAATGCATGAGCAAAATCTTGGTAGAATTTGATCGCATTGTAATAAGCATCCAAGTTAACAAATTCATTTGGCATGTGAGAAGTATTGCTACCGGGTCCAATAATGATGCTGGTAAAGTCCTTTTTCGATTGGGTAAACTCTTGTCCATCATTAGCACCGGTACTGGTCCCCACACCTGGTTTAAAGCCAAGGCTATCTTGTGCAACTTTTTGTGCTAGCTTGATTAGCAGTGCATCAGGATCGCCACCCATTGGTTCTTCTGGGAAGGTGTAATTGATGCTAAGGTTAAATCCTGGCTTTTGATTCAAATCATCGATAATTTTTTCTAATTTGTCGTAAACAACTTGGTTAGGATATTCTGGAATGGTCCGAATGTTCCCGCCTAGTGTTGCTTCAGAAGGAACACTGTTGATCTGCTCACCACCACTAATCAGGGAAATTACATGGGTGAGTTTACCAAGAGCTGGGTCTTCATGATCAAATTTGGCCAATTCTTCTTTTGCCTGATTTGCAAATTCAAACAAGTTATCAATCGCGTTAATCCCCATTTCAGGACGAGAACTGTGAGCGGCCTTACCAACCGAGGTAACGTGGTAATCAATTACCCCTTTGCAAGCGTAAGTGATAGTTTTCAAATCATCACGCGGTTCAGCAATTACTAAGCCATCCAAATCGTCAGCGAAACCTTGCTTGGTTAATTCACCAGCACCGTAATTACCAGTTTCTTCACCAACGGTTGCCAGTAACTTAATGGTACCTGGGAGCTTTTCACCCTTTTCAAGCATTTCAAGGAGGGCAACTACTAATGCAGATAAGCCGCTCTTCATATCACAAGCACCACGACCATAAAGCTTGTCATCCATCACAACTGGATCAAACGGATCGCTGTCCCAAGCGTCTAAATCTCCGGGATCCACAACGTCCATGTGGCCAGAATAGCCAAGAACTTTACCGCCGTTGCCAATTGTAACTACAAGATTATCACGACCAGGAGCATAGCTAACCTTTTCCACTTTCACATTGTCACCAACGTATGGTTGAAAAAGACTCGCAATATAATCTGCTAGTTCGGCTTCGTTTTGATTAACTGTTTGAATACTAATAATCTTTTTTAAGACGTTTAATTGCTCTTCCTTAGTCATGATAATTGCTCCTTTACTTGTTATTTTGAACTTGGATATCTTGTGCTTGTTGGTAAAGTTTCTTTAAAGTACCGTTCTTCTTATCCTTGGAAATCGTGGCGTTAATCTTCTTTAATAAGGCTTTGTCATCTTTCCGAACAGCAACTCTTGTACCAGCAGTCTTCTTGTTGTACTTGAAGCTGATGTTATTAGCTACTGCGTACTTATCTGGGTGTTCCTTAGCGTATGCTTCAGCAGTATCTTGACCTGTGATTACACCATCAAGTGTGCCGTTTTGTAATTCTTGGAAGAGGGTGTTGTTAGAACTTTCTGTAACTAACTTAACGCCCTTTAACTTCTTACCAATGGTTTCTTGTTCAGATGATTGTTGTGCCCCAAGTGTTTGGCCCTTTAGTGCTGAAATGCCAGAGTACTTGTCCTTGTTCTTAGGTGAAACTAATAGTACTTGACCGCTTTCGTTGTATGTCTTGGAGAATGAAACTACCTTTGCCCGTTGCTTAGTGTATGCCATCCCTGCCATTACGATATCAACTTTCTTGTTTTGCAACTCGTTAATTAATGATGGGAAGGCCATGTTAACGAACTTAACTTTTTTAACACCCATGTCCTTAGCAATTTCATGAGCTAATAGAACATCATAACCAACAATTTGTGATTTACCATTCTTCACAATTTGGAAATCATATGGTGCAAAGTCAGCAGAAGTCCCAACTACTAGTTCTTTCTTATTCTTAATGTTTTGTACACTGTTATCTTTTTGTGCCCCACACCCAGCTAAAACAGTGCTGAGTCCAATCATAATTGTTAATGCTGCTACAACGGTCTTCTTTAAATGTTTAAATTGCATAATTTCTCTCCTCTTGATTGTTCTTATTTACATTTTTAACCACTCTAAATTCATATTTATTCGTCGTCGCATGATATAATCCCCCGTTAACGTATTTATATTCAATTTATGTGTATATAATATCCTTTGGTTTGAATAAATGCAAGTACTTTTTCATAAAATATTCAAATTATTTGGATATTTGTGTATAAAAATAAGGATCCAGTGAATAATCACTGAATCCTTATTGATTATTTAAACGGTTTGATCACGGTCTTGCAAATGCATTCCGTCATCATCTTTTTCTTCACCTAATAATTCTTGGTTATTGTCTAATTCAGACTTACCAGCAAAGTGGTGATATTGTAACCAGTACATTGCAACAAGTAAGAGTAAGAAGAAGACAACAGCAATTCCAGCTAAGACACTGTTACAGAATGCAACGTAGTGAGTTCCAAGCCCACCGCTAATGCCATTCCGCAATCCGAGGATTGAGTATGTCATTGGCAATGCATAGTGAATAACATTGTAGAACTTCATCGTAACTTCCATTGGGAAGGTACCACCAGAACCACCAAGTTGAAGCATTAAGAGAACCATTGCGACGAATCGTCCAGGGTTATCAAAGGTCATGGACAAGAACATTACAACGGCCATTGACGCTAGCCCAAACAGAATCAACGTTCCAAAGAATGATGGAACATGAATGACTGTCAGACCAAGGGCCATCATAATACCACCTTCGGCAATCGCCATTAAGGTACTCATAAGACTACCAAGAACAACTTTACTTGCCCACCATGCCAATGGTGAACGACCTTGAATTGCCACCCGACGAATTGGGTAAACAAAGTTGAAGATCAAAGCACCAACATACAATGCAACCGAAAGTACGTATGGAGCTAATGCGTGACCATAGTTAGGAACGTAGCTGTAACTCTTGTGCTTAACTTCAGTTGGTTCAGCAATCATCTTTGCAGTCCGCTTCGTTGGCTTAATCCCGTTAACAGTCTTGGCACCCTTACCAAGAGCAGAAGCTAATTGACCAGCACCTTGGTTCAAACGGGTAATTCCTTGAACTAGTGCAGGTGAATTATTAACTAATTGTTGAGTTCCGTTAGCTAGTTGGTTAACACCGCCGACTAAGGCTGGTACTTGGGCATTTAATTGACCTAATGCACCAGCTAATTGACCGGCACCTGAGTTCAAAGCACCAGAGTTAGCTGTTAATTGACTAGCACCAGCACCTGCTTGCGCAACTCCAGCAGTGTATTGGCCAATCCCACTTGCTAACGTGTTAGAACCATCAGCTGCGGTATCGACACCATTAGTGTATTGGTTGACACCGGCGTTTAGGCTTGCAGAACCAGCTGCAATTTGACTAGTGGCCGATTGCAATGCCTGAATTTGATCTTTTGATCCAGCTAATCCAGTTAAAGCTCCTTTATAACCATTCAAAGTGTCAAGCAACTTATTAGCTTGTTTAATTGTTCCATCAGCACTATCAAGAACATTTGACATGTTAGAAAGTTGACCAAGTTGGCCTTGCATTTCCTTCAAAGAGCTGCCTAAACCATTCAAACCTTTTAATGTATTACCGGCACTAGCAATTGTTGTAGCACTGTCCTTAGCAGCAGTTGCATTAGAAGCAGCTTGACCTGCTAATTGGCTCAATTGACCCTTAATGTTGTTATCACTGGTTGAACTAGCTAAGGATTGTAACTCCTTAGCAATTTCAGCATCACCTGTGGCAGCTTTACCTGCATTCTGAGCAGCATCAAATAATTGTCCTTTAACTTCTTGTCCCATACCGGATAATGAACTAGAAGCCTGTTGGAGATTACCAGCATTCTCTTGGACACCGGCTAAAGCAGTTTTAGCAGTAGTTAATCCCGTTTGTAATTGTGCAAGACTCTCCTTAAGATATTGAGCTTGGTTCATTGCGCCCATGATACCGTCAAAGTCCATGTTACCTAATTGGGTTAATTGACTATTACTACCATTTACAGCACTATTTAATTGGTTTGCACCTGAGGCTAATCGACCAGCGCCGCTCCGTAGCGCTCCAGAATTACCACGGAGGGTGTTCAATCCAGAACTTAACTGTCCAGCACCAGAATTCAATGCCCCTGAGTTAGCTTGCAAAGTCCCTAACCCGGCAGCTAGTTGACCAACACCGCCAGTGTAACGGGCAATCCCACTAGCAAGCGTTGAACTTCCGCTGGCTAACTGTTGAGCACCAGAAGCAAGCGGTGCCACACTCATCCGCAGCGTTTGCACACCATTGTTAACTTGTGAAACCCCAGCAACATACTGGTTGACTCCACTTTGCAGAGTTACTAACCCGTTGTCCAACTGGGTTGCACCACTTGCAGCTTGGTTCATCCCTTTACCAAGAACCTTCAATTCCTTAAACATTGCGGTGGCATAAGCATTCGTGACATTTGCCCGAATTCTTTCATTCAGCCGTGTCATTGCCACTTGACTCATAACGTAACCAATGTAGTTCAAAGAATCGTTGGTACTATATTTCAATTTCATTGTTTCAGGGTGCTTATCCAAGACGGTAGTTGCGTTCTTAGAAAAGTTTTCTGGAATGGTCACAACGGTGTAATACTTCCGGTGTGACATTCCATATTTCCCCTGACTTTCAGAAACGAATTTCCAATCCAATTGGTGATTATGTTTCAATTCCTTGACCATTTGATCACCAACAGCCATTCTTTTCCCTTGATAATCAACGGGAACATCCTTATTAACCACTGCCACTGGCAGATTTTGGGTACTTCCATAAGGATCCCATACTGACTTCAGAAAAAAGATACTATATAGGAATGGAATAAAGCAAATAACAATCGATGATAATAATAGCAAATGATTCCGTCGAATATGACGAAATTCTGCTTTAATCATTTCCCACATTTTTCTCCCTCCATTATTGCTTATTGAATAGAAGCACTAGATAACTGTAAAACAGTTTGTTTTACAAAATCAACCACTTTTTGGACCGGAACGTCGTAACTATTCATTTGCCACCAATAGCAACCACCAATAATGGCGCCAGCATAGACATACGATAACAATTCCGGATTTGATGAATCATGAATTTCTTTTGCAACTTCACTGACCTTAACCTGGCGTTCAGAATCAGCTTGTTTCAGTAACACCTCACTAAGGATACGAATCATTTCCGTATAAAAAGTACTGTTGGCACTGTCCCCTGATAAATGCCGAAAGACTTTTTTATGATTTCCCAAATATGATATCGTCAACTGAATAAAATCATCTTCCGTATCAGATTCTTCAACGATCTGATTAAGACGGGTATTAATTAATTGCTCCAACAGATCATATTTATCATGAAAGTACCGGTAAAAACTGCTACGGTGAAGCAATGCTTCGTTACAAATCTGGTCAACGGTAATTTTTTCAAATGGTTTGGTTTCAAGAATCGTTGCCAAAGCATTTTGAAAATCCCGTACCGTCCGATTCATTTTCAAGTTTTTCTCCCTCCCTATCCTATTTCTAAAGAGATATTATAATTAGTTCCTCATTGAGACTACATAGTCATATTAACACACTTGTATTTAAAAGATACATTTTAGTTTATTTGTCTCTATTACGATTTTTTATTGCCTGCAACTTATTATGGTAAAATATTACATGCAAGCGTTTACGTTTCGAGGAGGCTTTTTAACAATGGAAATTTCACAAAACAACTTTGGCCAAGCTAATGGTCATCCAGTTACTCGCTATACTGTTGCTAATGACCATGGTGTCAGAATGAGTGTTTTAAACTTTGGTGGTATTTGGCAAGAATTCTCTGTTCCAACTGACAATGGTCAACTGAACCTGTTATTGTCAGCAAACTCAATGGAGGATTACTTAGATGCTGGTTATAGTATCTGTCAGCTGATTGGCCCCGTTGCCAACCGGATTGGCAAGGCACAATTCTCCATCGACGGACAAAATTATCAACTGCAAGCTAATGAAGGACAAAATTCATTGCACAGCGGTGATCAAGGTTGGCAAAATCACTTCTGGCATGTTGCAACAGAAGCAAATGATAATGAAGGAAAAATCATTCTCAGTAATCATTACAGTCCTGATGACGATGGCATGCCTGCAGATACTGACATTCACGTTGTTTATACACTTCACAGCGATGATAGCGTCACAATCGATATGTACGGTGAAAGTGACGCTCCAACGTTATTCAATCCAACTAATCACTCCTACTGGAACTTAGCTGATGCTGATGTGGATACGGTCGAAGGACAAGAATTAACTGTTAATTCTAAATATCACCTTGCTGTTAATAGTGACAAGATCCCTACTGGCGTCCTTGTTGAAAATCTTGGTTCTGCATATGATTTTAAAAACGGACATTCTCTTGGACACGCTTTGAATGAAATGCTGAAGACTCCTGAAAAGGGCTTTGACGACTTCTTTGCAGTTAAACCAAGCACCACCTTCGACGGTGATCCAATCGCTAGTTTGAAAGATCCAAAATCAGGACGCGAATTGAAGATGTACTCAGACCGTAATACGCTGGTTGTCTTCTCTGCAAATGGATTACCAGCATCTGTTAAGTTGAACCGTCCCGGCAAATCATGGGCTGCATTAGCACTAGAAGCACAAGCATTACCTGATGCTCCTCATCATCCAGAATTTGGCGACATTACACTCCGGCCATTAGCACCAGTTCACCACCAAATCCGTTATGAAATTAAATATTAATAACTAAAATGTAATACAAAAAGTCCAGACACCCATTGAAAGTGTCTGGACTTTTCTTATTTCCCAAGAAATATTATTTTTCTAAGTCACGAATCAGACGACCAACATTTTCAGCTGTTTCAGCAATATCATGAGGTCCATCTTTAATGGCTTGAGCTAATGGTTTAGCGCCTTCAGGTGTAGCAAAAATAGCATCCATGGCATCCGCCGCGTATAGGCTTTCGATGTCCTTGCCAACATTACCTGCTAAAACAATGACTGGTGCATTTGGAGCAACCTCTTTCGTAGCTAGGGCCACCCCGTAAGGAGTTTTACCAAATTTAGTTTGGAAATCAATCCCACCTTCACCAGTAAATACGAAGTCAGCACCTTGGGCTTGTTCTTTCAAGTGGGTAAATTCAACCACTAAGTCAATCCCCTTGGCCATCGTTGAATTAGTAAAGGCCATCAGACCAGTTCCAAGGCCACCAGCAGCACCAGCACCTGGCTTTTCTTCTAAGTCTTTGTTCAGATCACGCTTAATTATTTCAGCATAATGGTGCAAATTGCTATCTAACTTTTTGACCATTTCTGGGGTGGCACCCTTTTGTGGACCAAAGACAGCAGAAGCACCATCCTTACCCGTTAGCGGGTTAGTAACGTCTGAAGCAATTAATACTTTCGTGGCTTTAATCCGGGGATCTATATCACTGATATCAATGTGATCTAGTTGGCCTAGTGCCCCACCACCATAAGCTAATTCATGATCATCACTATCTAATAGCTTGGCACCTAAAGCCTGCGCCATACCAGCTCCACCATCATTAGTGGCAGAACCACCAATTCCAAGAATAATTTTCTTAACACCATGATCCATCGCATCCAACATTAATTCACCAGTCCCGTAGGTTGTAGTGATCATCGGATTATGTGTTTCATCATTTACGTATTGAATACCACTTGCTTGTGCCATTTCGATGACGGCAGTTTGACCATCACCCAGGATACCATAATAAGCTTCACTTAATTGATCCAAGGGGTTATGAACCGTCTTTGTAATTAAATGACCGTGCGTTGCATCGACCAATAATTGGACAGTTCCTTCACCGCCATCTGCCATTGGTACCATTGAATAATCAGCATCAGGGAAAATTCTCGTTAATCCTTTTTTCATTGCTTCTGCTACTTGTTTAGCAGTTAGCGAACCCTTAAAGGAATCTGGAGCAATCACAAATTTCATCACGCGCACCTCCTAGATTAAGTGCAAGAAACCATACAGAATGGTTGCAGTCAAACAAGCTGAACCACCACAGATAGCTTCATAAAGGATACCTTGAGAACGTTGCTTGATATCCATATTCATCGCATTGGCAGTAACGTGGAAGTAGTTACCTTGTGGTAATTCATCAATCACAATCGCACCAGTGTGTACCATTGCGGCGGCAGCCAGTGGTTGAACACCGAAGCCCAAGATTGCCTTGGAGAATGAACCAGTAGCCAAGATAACACCAGTAGAGGTAGAAGCAGCAGCTCCGGCCATTAAAATACCAGATAGTGGTGCCAAGAATACCCCTGAAATGTGGCTAACCTTAATTGCTGAAATCAGTAATTGTGGCAAACTTGACTGCGTAATGGTGGCACCAATGGCACCAGCACCAATTAAAATCATTACAACTGGTGTCATCTTAGTCATCCCAGTTTGGGCGTATGAGCGAATATGACGACCCTTGTGCATTGCCAATGCCCCAATAATGGCAGCAAATGGCAAAACATAAGTGGCATCCAGATCAATAGTGCTCATCCAGTGAACATGAAGAATCTGACCCAATGGGTTAATTAGTAACAAGATGACCGCAATAATTGGAGTAACTAATGATGCTCCCAATGATGGCAAATCATCTTTTTCGATCTTTGGATTATCAGCAAGATCGGCTTTTACTACCGCATCACCCTTATGCTTAATTAATGAAGCAACGATTACCGTAACAATTAAGCCTACAACAGCTGGGATAAAGTCAGCAATCATTACTTGAGACAAGTTCAGACCGAAACCTTTAGCAGCAGCAATGGTGTTGGCGTTTGGTGAAATAATGTTACCAGCCTTACCACCACCAGATAGTGCAACTAGCAGTGCTAACTTGGAAATGTGACTCCGTTCACCAACTTCTAGTGCAATTGGCGCTACAATCAAAACCGCAACCGGGATAAATACACCGACGGCTGTAATAATCATTGTCGCTAAGGACAATGCTAAAATTGCCATCCGGTCTCCCAAACGGTCAACAATTGTCCGCGCAATCGTGTTAGCAGCACCGGAATCCATCATGACACCGGCTAAAACACCAGCTGCTAAGACTCTTACAACGGTCCCCATAACACTCTGGGAACCCTTGACTAAAATGTTTACGGTTTGCATTAAGTTAGCGCCACCAATTAGTGACCCCAAAATTGCACCGATAAACAAAGAATAAACCGCATCAACTTTGCGGAGAATTAGAATAATTGCAATGGCTAACCCAATTAAGGCTCCCCACCAAGAAACAATCATATTTACATCTCCCTCAATGATTGTCTAATAAATTTGCCTATACCGTGAGTATAGTCACGTCACTTTGTGAATACAACTACATTAAATGAGGTAAAACGTTATAAAGTTACCATTTAAATTAGATTGGTATACATTAGATGATGTTATTAATACCATATGATTATTAGTAATTAATTAGCATTGATATAGTTGTATGTAAGCGGTTTAATATGTGATTTAATTTTCACAAAATAATTTAAAAAATTTTTTATTTACTAACATCAGCCTTATCAGCTGTATATATATGACGGAGTTTGAATAGGTAAATTGTGTTAATAGTGCCTAGCAAGATAATAGCGAGCCAGATTGTCCTAATCCCCAAAGCTCTCTGGAAAATCGCCGACACAATGGCTCCTAAGGCAAAGGCGACTACCAATAACATGTAATTAACGGCCGCATTATACTGTTTCTTGTCCTCACCAAAAAAGTAAGCACTCCAGGCAACGACAGAATTCTTTAGATTCCCCGTCGTAAAGACATTGTTGTATGCCATCCCCTGGATTTTACTGAAAGATGCATTTTGCATGGCCAATCCAAACGCAATGGCTGGCACAATATAATAATTGGGCACTGATTTAGGCAGGAAACCAATAATTCCACAAATGATCAGAATTGGAAATAAACAAATGCCACGCCAATAGTGGGTTTTCATATGGGAATGCAAGTAACCTACTAACCCTAAGCCAATTACAAAGGCCACGAATGTGCTCAGTCGGTTCAGCATCCCCATCACATTATGACTGGCTAATGATGATGCAAAGAAAATTACGTTCCCGGTTTGCCCCGCCGAAAGGGTATGACCACGTTGAATATATGTATAAGCATCAATGAAGCCACCACTAAAAGTTAAGGCTACTGCTAAGCTCCGTGCTTCTGAAGGTTTCCAACTCATTTTTATTCCTCTTTCTAATAAAAATCCCTACTCAAATTTAGTAGGGATCTTTTTTACTTATCTTGTTTTTGATAATTAGCCATCGCTAAGAAATTGTCAACATCCAGACTAGCACGACCAATTAAAACACCATCGATGTCAGGCTTGGACATGATTTCTTGAATGTTTTTGGGATTAACACTGCCACCATAGAGGATTCGAATCTTATCCGCAATTTCATATGTATAAACATCCGCAATCATCCGCCTAATTTGACGACACCCTTCTTCAGCCAAAGCAGTATTAGCTCGTTGCCCAACACCAACTGCCCAGCTAGGTTCATATGAAATAATGACATCCCGAATTTGATCCAATGAAACACCATGCAGAACGCTTTGCAGCTGTTTCAAGACGTAATGGATTTCACCATTCATTTCGCGTTGCACCATTGTTTCATCAGTACAAATAATTGGGGTTAGGCCGGTTGCAATGGCCGTTTCCACCTTTTGATGAACTGCTTCGTTGGTTTCATTAAATAACCGACGCCGTTCAATGTGACCAAGCATGACGTGGCTAACTCCAGCTTGGCTGAGTCCGCGCATACTAATTTCACCAGTAAATGGCCCTGAAAGTTGAGGTGCACCATTTTGAGCAATAATGCGAAGTCCCGATTTGCCCGCTGCTTCTTTCATACTGTACAGAGCAAAAGCCTGTCCCGCAATCCCAACTTCAACCTTCTTTGGATCCGGTAAATGATCTCGAATTGCTTTGACAAAGCTAACGGATTCTTGAACAGTCTTATGCATCTTCCAGTTAGCAACGATAAATGGTTTGCGCATGTTATCCCTCCATTCGTTTTTCAAATGCGTCATTTAAATTTTACTCTCTCTGTTACTTTGATGAAACTAATTTAGTTAGGCCTGCTCAAAAAAATATTCGAGATATTCTTGATAGGCAAAGGCCATAATTAAATTTCGCAACATCTGCTTTTGCTTCGTATTTTCTTGTCCAATTTCTTTCAAGTCTTTTTGATAACCGAAGACGTACCGGGTCACGTTATTTAATTCTTGAACAAAATAATTATAAGCAACTTCAGTACTATAGCTATCCTCTTGAATGTGAATGGCCTGCTTTAAATGCCGCTGTTCTAGAACATGTTTGGCAATCACAATAAATAGTAATTGTGCTATTTGATCCCGGCGGTATAGCTTATGCTGGGGCTTGGCAACCAACTGGTGTTTAACATAATTGCTAATCATAGAGCTCGTTACTTTGACGTTTTTAAAAGGTGCCACACACTGCTGAATATATGTCACGACTTGTTTCAAATAAAGACCCATATCTGGAATTTCATGATATTGCGGCAGCGCAAATGATTTTGTTTCTTCTGAGTTCATTCAAACGTTCCTCCTAGTCACCTATTCTAGCGATTTTCTCCTTAGCCTGTCAACATAATCTGTTCAACAGTTTTTCAAAAACCGTTGACAAAGATATTAAAAACGAATATGATGATAAAAAATTTTTAAACGAGGTAATTTATCATGACGGTTAAAATTGTAACCGACTCTGGAGCAAACTCTTTTAGCGAAATCATTGGTGGGGTTGAACACGTCAATGTCCCATTAACAGTGATGGTCAATGGACAATCATGGGCTGATGATGACCAACTGGACTTGAATAATTTCCTGTCCGCATTAAAAAACACTAAAACGGCCACTTCGTCTTCATGTCCAAACATGGGAAGTTGGCTACAGGCCTTTGAGGGAGCAGATGAAATTTTCGTCCTAACCATTACCAGTGCCCTCTCTGGATCATACAATGCAGCGGTTCAGGCTGCAGAAATATATATGAATGATCATCCAAATACAAAAATTCATGTTTTCGATACTAAATCGGCTGGCCCACAAATCAGGTTACTAGCCTCACAACTAGCCGTATTAATTAATCATGGTTACTCTTTTGATGACATTATTAAGATGGTGGACCAGCAAATTCAACAAACTGATCTATTATTTGTTTTGGAAGAACTGGATAATTTAGCAAATAACGGTCGGATCAGTCCAACAATTGCTAAACTGACTAACCTGCTTAATCTCCACATTTATGGAACTGCTAGTGATGCTGGAGAATTCCAAATGTTAGGAAAACTCCGTGGCAGCAAGAAAATGTTCGCCAAATTAACTAAAGTCATGGTGAAACAAGGATATGACGGCGGACGCGTAATGATCGATCATGTGAATAGTCGCGACAACGCTGAAGCAATGGCGAAAGCAATTTCGACCGTCTTTCCTAGTGCTATTATTACCATTTCAACGTGTGGTGCTCTTTGCTCCTATTATGCGGAAAATGGTGGTTTAATGATTGGCTTTGAAAAATAATTTTAATTAATTATGAGATTTTTCTAATTTTATTATTGCATTTTCTAATTTTGAATGATATATTAACAACAATCAAATTTTACAAGTAATCAAATCAGTAGATTGCACGTCTCAATGTTCAGAAAACTGGTGGTTGATGCAAACCAGGCAGGACATGTAATCGAATTACCGCTTGTACGGATCCATTGGTACCGTTAGCAACCAATACGAGGTGGAAAGTCATTCAGAGCTTTCTAGCTAGGTGGTACCGCGGTAATACGTCCTGGTTGAGTTGTATACTCTCCCAGGACTTTTTTATTTGGAGGAATTCAATATGGAAATCAAACGATATAGTCTGCACGATCTATTCTCAACTAACTCACAAAAGCAATTAATTAAATTTTCAACTATGAGGTGTCAATTATGAAAAAAATCGGGTTTAACGAATCAGTCTCAATCTTAATTATTATGTTAGTCATTTTAGGAGTAGGCGTTATTGGCCTGGGTCTTTCCCCACAAGTTCCTGTCTTAACAGTAATTGGACTCCTGATGGCCTGGTTAGCTTTCCGCAAGGTTTCTTGGAAAGAAATCACTGCCGGAATTACTGAAGGAATCTCAACTGCCATTGTTCCAATCTTTATTTTCCTTCTCATTGGGAGCTTGATTGCAGTTTGGATCAAAGCTGGAATTATCCCATCATTAATGGTCTTAGGCTTCCATCTGATTAGCGCTCAATTCTTTGTCCCTTCTGTATCCCTGGTTTGTTCACTGGTTGGACTAGCCATCGGAAGTGGATTTACCACCGTTTCAACTGTTGGATTAGCACTCTTTGGAATGGGGACTACCCTTGGAATCAACCCAGCATTAACCGCTGGTGCCATCATCTCCGGAGCAGTCTTCGGTGATAAGATGTCCCCACTGTCAGATTCGACTAACTTGGCTTCTGCAGTTGCGGGTTCCGACCTCTTTGCTCACATCAAAAACATGATGTGGACTACTATTCCAGCGTTCTTGGTTTCACTAATCCTATTCGCAGTTCTCGGATTCACTAACAAGGGTGCTAGTGTTAACAGCATTGCTAAAACATCAGAAGTACTAACCAGTAACTTCTCAGTTTCCTGGTGGGCAGCCTTACCAATCATTTTGATGTTCGTTTGTGCATGGCGGAAGCTACCTGCAATCCCAACACTTTTCCTTAACATTCTAGTATCAATTGTGATGATCTTCGTTGAAACTCCTGGTTTTGCAGTTAAGAAGCTCGCAACACTGATTGAATCAGGATTCGTTGCCCACACAGGTAACAAAGCTGTTGATGCACTGCTCAGTCGTGGTGGAATTGCTAGCATGATGGGCACCGTTTCCTTAATCATCATGACACTAGCCCTTGGTGGTATCCTGATGCATGAAGGAATCATTGAAAATGCTATGAAGCCATTAATTGATCGTTTGAAGCAACCAGGTCGCTTGATTACCACTACTATTTTCGCAGGAATTGGCGTGAACCTCTTCGTTGGTGAACAATACCTTTCAGTAATTCTCCCAGGTAATGCTTTCCGGAGCGCCTTCAAGCGAATTGGCCTTTCCCCATTAGCATTAAGCCGGGTACTGGAAGATGGTGGTAGTGTTATTAACTACCTTATTCCATGGGGTGTTGCCGGATCGTTCGTAGCTTCAACCCTTGGCGTTCCAGTTCTTCACTTCTTACCATTTACTTTCTTTAGTCTCCTTTCACCAGTCTTCTCAATCTTGAGTGGTTTTACTGGTGTTGGACTAAAGTGGCAAGATTCAAAAGCTCCTGAAGCAGATAACAATTCTAGTTCAATTCTTAATACTTCAGCTGAATAAACAATAAAGCCATGTTTGAAGGTGATTTCAAACATGGCTTTTTATATTGAACTAGTTATTTTAGTAACCCTTGTTGGAATAATCTCGCTTACCGAAAATGGCAGTACCAACCCGTACACAGGTGGAGCCTTCTTCAACTGCAATTTCAAAATCATGGGTCATTCCCATACTTAAAACATCAAGTTGCAATTGGTCATTGGCTGCATTCATATCGTTGAGCAATTCCTTCAGTTTCCGGAAAATTGAACGATCCTTTTCTACATCATCGTAGTATGGCGCACTAGTCATTAAGCCACGTAACTTAACGTGTGGTAGCTCTAAGGCTTCGTTTGCCAATGCCATACAATCTTCTAGATCTGGCATTACACCAAACTTACTCTCTTCGCGGCCTACATTAACTTCAATCAACACTGGAATCACACGGTCCGCCTTCCGTCCTTCTTTTTCAATGGTATGAAGGAGCTTAATGGTATCTACTGAGTGAATTGCTTGAATATAACTAGCAATGTACTTAACCTTATTCCGTTGTAAGTGGCCAATCATATGCCAGTGAATGTCATCCGGTAATTCATCATGCTTATTACGTAATTCTTGAACATAATTTTCACCAAAATCACGCCAACCAGCATCATAGAGTGTCTGAATATCTTCAGCGGGGTGGTTCTTGCTAACTGGTAAAATCGTTACTTCTTTAGGATCACGATTACTGCGTTTACAAGCGGCAGCAACTCGCTCCTGAACTTCTTTCATATTTGCTAGAATATCCATTTTAATTGTTCCTTCCATCCTAATTATGAAATCTTTACCTATTTATTATTGTCAATTTATGCTTATTATGCAAGCTGAAACCAAAATAAGGCCTAAGGACCTGCTCATTGACGTGTACCCAAAAAGTTGGAAGTTGAATATTCTGGCTTAATAATTGAATAAATATTTTTCTAGGCAACTAGATACTGCTCATACTGAAGCGGTGTTTGGTTGCCTA
>NZ_JACJKU010000080.1 GCF_016901675.1 Limosilactobacillus coleohominis | reverse complement strand
AGGGCAATTACCGTGTGTGTATTTTTTGGGGTAATTGTCCTTTTTTATTGTCATCATATACAAAAACGGCACTGATGAAAACTCATCAGTACCGAATAGTGTAGAACCGCTTTTTTTAAATCGTCGAACATCTCCAAGAGACGATCGATCACTTCACTATTAGATAACCATGCGCCACGAAAGTTGCGCCGAGGATAGTAATGGACGTTATTAAGAGAATTAATTTTCTGTAATAATAGCTTCCCAAAACATTTTAAAGCCCGGTATTCATGACACGAATGCGAATTTTTTGTAAAGCCCGGTAGGCTTGAACGACAACGTGGACATGATCGGCAATAATATGAGCATTAAATATAATTTTTTGACTTACTGCACTATGACACAAAATCTAAGTTTAAAATTAAAGGTCCAAATTATTGCAAAAACTTTGGGGATGTCGATAAAATATGAAGTTTACTTTTAACGTTGTAGAAACATGTTGTTCCTTAATTACCTAATAGTTTGATAAGAAATCGATAAACAATATAACCAACATATCTTTATTAATATTAGAATTTACTTTCCTAATTCAAAATGAAGAACGGTATTCTTAAATTTATTTCGACAAGCTTACGGGAGGCTATGTTTTTCCATTTTAAGAAAGTGCCTTGTTACTACAAAATAGTAGTGTGATTTTTACGAAATATCTAATAAATGTGTTTAGAATCTTCATAATACTTCTATATTACACTAATGTTACAGGAAAATTTCGTTTATTATCAATCCAATAACAAAACTGCCATATCTCACTATTCCAACACTTCTTATGATAATCTAATAATCGTTGAAATTAAATAAAAACTTTGAAAAACGAATGAAAAGAAAGGCTTGAATTTTAAGTATATGGATACTAAGAAACATTATAAAATGTACAAGAGTGGTAAAAAATGGTGTTACGCTGCTATTGCAACTTTATCGGTTGCTTTAGGAGTTTTTGCTGCTAATGGAGCTACAGCTCAAGCGGATGATGTTAATCCAATTACAACCTTAAATACAACTTCAGAAAGTGCTGACACAAATAGTACTGCAATGGAAAATGAGGCTTCAACGGTAACAACTCCTCAAGGCAATACAAAAGACGAATCTGCTAACCAAAATGGGACATCTGTAGAATCTAATTTAGCATCTATATCAGAGACTACTAAACAACAGGCTTCTCAACCGACTACTTGGGAACCTAAAAATGTTGAATTACAAAAGCCTTCTACAAATGCTGATCAAAGTAACAATGGTTGGTTAGATAACATTTCTATTTCAAATGGTCAACTGAATGTTAATGGATGGAACGTATCAAATCAGGATTATGGTAAGGATTACCACTACATCATTGTTTACGATCAATCACAAAATAAGGAATTAAGTCGTCAGTTAATTCAAAATACTCAACGTGACGATGTTCAAAAGGCATATCCAAATGTCTACAATTCTCAATTCTCTGGTTTTAACGTTAGTTTTAATATTACAAGTGCTGACTATTTGAACGACAATATCCAAATTATTAGCCGTTATACCAGTGACCCATTGGGAAATACAAACTATGTTGATCATTGGTTCTCACCTGTTACTTTTAAGAATAATGAAACTCAATCTATAGATTACATTACTAATAATGGTGATGGTACTATTACAGTTTCTGGAACAGATGCTAATAACCAAACTTATGGTAAAAGTAATCACTACATCATCTTATATGATGCAACGACTGGTAAACAACTTGACGCTGTTAAAGTAAATAATACCGCAAGTGATTTGGCATATAATAATGTTTACAACGCAGGGAATGCCAAATTTACTGCCCAACTTAACTATGGTGGTTTAACTTCATTAAATGATCGAATTGCAATTGTCAGTCGTTATTCTTCTTATGATGGAGGTAATGGTGATGACGGAGTAGCAAGTCATAAGACCGATCACTGGTTCTACTTAGACAATACCAATCGTTCTAACCTTGATAACTTTGATTTAAGTAACGGTTCTAACCTCATGGTTTCTGGTTGGAATGCAGATGACAATAGTGTATTTGCTAACAATCATTACCTAATTTTGTTTGATAACACTACTCAAAAACAAGTTGCCTCTAAGAAGGTTACGACAATTGACCGTTCAGATGTTGAAAAAGCTTATCAGAACTATATTATTGGTAATAAATCAGGATTTGATACTACTTTTGATAGTAGTTTATTAACTAAGGGTCATAATTACACAGTGGTTAGTCGATATTCAACCTCCGCGGATGGTAATGGTAATGATGGTTTACATGTTGATAATTGGATGGGAAACATTACTATTGATGGAGCCCACTACGCAATTGATTCTATTAAGCAAACTGCCAATGGTATTCAATTAATTGGTTGGATGGCCGATAATGCTCAAGTTGATGGTGAAAATAATGCATATATTATTGTTTTAAACGATGGTAAGGAAATAAAACGTCAAAAAATTACTTTAACGCAACGCCCGGATGTTGCTAATGCTTACAAAAACATTAGTGATAGCTTAAACAGTGGTTTTAATGCTACGATTAACCTTAACACTGCAAGTTTGAATGGTAATTTACAATTTGTATTACGGTTTGCGGGTGCAGATGGTGAAACCAATCATAGTGACCAATACACACAGACTTATGCAACTAATGAAGGTAATATTGATACATTTAATATTAATGGTAACAGTATTCAAGTTAGTGGTTGGCATGCAGCAATGAATGCTGAAGGCATGAACCATGAATTTATTATTGTTACTGATTTAAACGGTAATGAACTTTATCGGACTAAATTAACCAGTGATCAAAAGAATATCTCACGTAATGATGTTGCCAACGTATATCCATGGATTGCTAATGCTAACCAATCAGGTTTCAGCACAAGTTTACCTTTGACTGATACAATGCAACACAAGGGAATTAAGGTCATTCACCGTTTGACTTCCTCTGATGATGGTAATTCTAACTACTCAGACTTCACCACAGCTGAATACATCAACTCAGGTTGGCAAGGTAATAGTTATTATGATCCATATACTGGTCAAAAGGTAACAGGAACAGTTACCATTGATGGAAAGTCATATACGTTTGACAACAATGGTAATTTAATGACTAAACAACAACAAGCGGTTGATAAGGCTTTGTCTGCTAAAGGAACTCCATATGTTTGGGGCGGCAATAAACCAGGTGGATTTGATTGTTCTGGACTTGTTCAATGGGCTTATGGTTTAGGTAGTAATTATCGGACTACTTATCAACAAACTACTTTAGGTGCTCATCATCGTGATGTTTATAATGCACCAAAGGGTGCTTTGGTATTCTTCGGTAGCGATAGTGCACCTTACCACGTAGGAATTTCCTTAGGAAATGGTACGTTTGTTCATGCTCCTGAACCTGGTGATGTCGTTAAGACAACGTCAATGCGTTACTACACGCCTAGTTACTACATTGTTTTAAATTAATAAAAAATTATATTGTGGTTGATTAATGTTTGTTATAATTGACGTAATCAGTTGAAATGTGAGGAGAGCAAATTTATGAAATTAAAAAAGATTATGATGTCAGCGATTGCTGGAACCATGATGTTATCACTGGTAGCTTGTGGTAGTAAATCTGCTACGCAATCTCATAAAGACACTGCTGAAAGTAGTAGTCATGTTACTAAGTCTAAGCATCATGCTAAAAAAATGACTAAAGTTACCTCATCTAGTAAAAAGATTAGTAACAATAATGATGATGTTAAGGTTTCAAGCACCAGTTCTTCAACCAAGACAACAATTAATGGGGTTCAAAATAGCACAACAGCTAAGTCTGTAAGTAGTCGGGAGACTCAAACGATGAATGAAACGGATGCACGTAATTTGGTTAAGGAACACTTAGGTAACCAGCGGGCCAATGCATTAGAAGCTGGTAAGGGTGAACCCAATCAACCAACTGCCGATTCTATTGATGGCTTTACTACCAAGCAAAACGGTACGAATGATTGGACAGTTTCTGGTACTTATGGTGGTAAGACTTACACTTACCATGTTACGCCTAATGTGATTACGGGTGCCTAAGTTTAGTTAATAGTGTATAATTAATCGGTACGGTTTTGTACCGATTTTTTTATAATAAAATGAGGAATAATAAATGGATAAATTATCAATTGTCATACCTTGCTACAACGAAGAAGAATCAATCCCACTTTTTTTTAAAGCGGTAGAACAAATAGTTATAAAAATAAATGATCTTGAAACTGAATATTGGTTTGTTAATGATGGATCATCAGATCGGACTTTACATGAGTTACATGTTTTGCATGATCAGTATCCTGAAAAAGTTCACTTTATTTCCTTTTCTCGTAATTTTGGGAAGGAAGCTGCTCTGTATGCAGGATTGCAAGCTGCAAATGGGGATTATGTTGCTGTTATGGATGTTGATTTACAAGACCCACCGGAATTTCTTCCAAAAATGTATAAATTAATTAAAACAGATGACTATGACTGTATTGGAACTCGACGGGTAGATAGAAAGGGTGAATCTAAATTTAAATCTTTTCTGAGTAATCAGTTTTATAACATTATTAACAAGATTTCACAGACAAACATTATTTCCGGAGCACGTGATTATCGCATGATGACTCGTCAAATGGTTAATGCAGTACTATCTCTAAAGGAATATGATCGGTTTTCTAAGGGAATCTTTAGTTGGGTAGGTTTTAAGACTAAATACCTAGAATATCATAATGTTGAACGAGTAGCCGGTGAAACGGATTGGTCAACTTGGAAATTATTTAAGTATGCAATGGATGGAATTGCAGATTTTTCACAGGTTCCATTATCCATTTCAGTGTGGCTGGGAACGTTTTCCTTTATTATTTCTATTATTGGAATTATTTTTGTTATTATAAGAAGAATAGTTGAGCCAAGCAGTAGTGTTTTTGGCTGGGCATCATTAGTTTGTTTAATTCTTCTGATTGGTGGACTTCAGTTATTATGTATTGGAATTGTAGGAAAGTATATCGGACGAATTTATATTCAGTCTAAGCATCGTCCCATTTATATTATTAAGGAAAAACAGTGATGATTAAGAAACAATCGGTTTTATATTGGTCAATTGAAATGTTAGTGGCTGCACTACTAATTTGGGTGTGCACGAAGATTGATTTCATTTTTCGACCAATTTTAGTATTTATTTCAGTTGTTTTTGTGCCAGTGATTATTTCATTATTTTTGTACTACATGATGCGTCCAATCATGAGTCTTTTAATGAAAGTTCGAATTGGTAAACATCAAATGTCACGTGGCATTGCCAGTATTTTGATAGTTCTAGTACTTATTTTAATAATTTGCGGGGTCATTACCGCAATTATTCCACCGATGGTTAATGAGTTAACTCAGATTGTTAAAGGATTGCCTACAACTGCCAAGGAAACTCAACGATTGATGATTAAGCTTTCACACCACCCATGGTTGAAAGACATTGATTTTCAAAGCTACTATAAGCAAATGACAAATAAATTGTCAAATTCGTCTGAAACGATTTTAAGAGGAATTACTGCGCAAGCTGGAACTGTTATTGGTATGGTTACTAGTACAGTAATTGTTGCGATTACGGTTCCTGTGATGCTTTTTTATATGTTAAGAGACAGTAATAAATTTGTCCCTAGTGTGCAAAAGTATTTTTCAAAAAAACATGGAGAAGAGATTGGGAGATTACTTCACCAGATGAATTATACTTTATCATCATACATTGCAGGACAAGCAATAGAATGTATTTTTGTAGCAATTGCTACAAGTATTGGGTATTTGATTATTGGTCAACCAGTTGCAATTGTGCTAGGGATTGTGGCCGGTTTGACAAATATGATTCCATATGTTGGACCTTATATTGGTATTACACCTGCATTAATGGTTTCTTTGGCGGTTGCCCCTCAAAAGTTGATTTGGGTTGTTGTTGTAGTGGTTATTGTTCAGCAAATTGATGGTAACATCATTTATCCGAATATTATTGGTCGAACTCTTCAAATCCATCCACTTACAATTATTATGTTATTGTTGGCTGCTGGTAATATAGCTGGTATTCCAGGGATGATTCTCTGCATTCCATTCTACGCGGTTGTTAAGACAGTTTTTAATTATATCTGGTCAATTTATCAGATTGAAAAAAAGAACGAACAGG
>NZ_JACJKU010000079.1 GCF_016901675.1 Limosilactobacillus coleohominis | reverse complement strand
ATCTATTGTTTATTATACTGATAAATGAAAATAAAAGTATAAAAAACGACCTAGTGATCATTTTTCAGATCATTAGACCGTTAATCAATTATTGCCTTTTGATGAGGACACTAATTCCCATTGCCAGGTTGTAAATATACAAAAGTAAAGCAATTAATAGGGCAAAGACAGTAAAAGTAGCAAAAACCCACCCACCGGCTGAACGGATTTGCTCTACTCCGGAAGCACCCATGATAAAGAAAATCAATAAGGTGACTAGCACGTATATAGCAGGGAAGATTTGACTCCAAAAAGCAGCTTTGGCATGGTGTTTAACATATGAATCTTGACGATCAACTATCCAGATAATTAACGGGAAAATAACTGGTAAGAAGAGAATGCTTAAATATGCTAAACTACTGAGCACTCGACTTGTGGTAGATTGATTATCCATAAATGTCTCCCTTTTTGCATTTTAGTATACCAAATATCAAGGGAAGAATGTTAAACATAGTTGCAATAAGATAATCCAAGCGAAGAAAAGTCCCCAGTCACGAAAAGAAACTTTGATTGGATGAGCATAAGTACGAGCTTGGCCTTCGACAAAGCCTTGTGATTCCATTGCTTGTGCCAAATGGTCTGACCAACTAATAGCAGCAAGAACTGCTTTAAAATATAAACGTGGTGACCAAAAACTTAACTGCACTCCCCGCATTTGCCCTGCAACGCGGATGATTTTAACTTCTTGAATAGTTCTAGGAACCATATTAACAGCAGCTAAGGTTCCGTAAACATATTGGGAAGGTAAGTGAGCATTTTGTTCTAATGAACGGGCTAATTCTAGTGGGGTAGTAGAAACAGTAATCAACGCTCCTAAGAAGCAATAGGCATAAAGCCGAGAGACTAAGATAGTAGCAAACCACCAGCTATGACTAGGACTAAACCATCGAATGGTAATGGCAAGTGCTAATGCTGGAATAAGTGGGACCAACATTAGTTTAAAAAAACTCTGTTTAGAAATATGGTGAACAAATAAAAAGATCACACTGATTAGAATAATAAAAGCGTTAGCAGTTAAATGATTTGTAAATGATATTTCCAGGGAAATAATTATTATTAACAACAGTTTTATACTTGGATTCATGAATTATCTGCTCCTTGATATATTAATTGCTGATCGATAAGGCGGAGATGGTAATCCACTAAGGGGAGCGCACCCATTAATTGATGACTGATAATTAAAATAGTTTGAGGTAGGATTTTTTGACATCGTTGAATGAGATTTACAACAATATCAATTGATTGACGGTCTAAACCACTAAACGGTTCATCCAACAATAAGAGTGGTTGACCCATCATTAACATTATTAGGATTTGTAATTTCTTTTTCTGACCGCCAGACAACGAGTAAATGATATGATCAGTGAAATCATCAAGTTGTAAATCATGTAGTGCACGTTGTAAACGTTCATTGGTAAAGTAAGGGTGATGGCCGTTTCGCTGGCTAAGTGCTATTTCTTCGCCAACTGTAACGTTCAAGAACTGATCGTTGGCATGTTGAAACACCAGGCCAAGTGTTTGGCCCATCTTACTACGTGAATAAGCGGATAAATCTTGATCTAAAAGCATAACTGAACCATCATATGGGATTAAGTTAGCAATTGCCTTAAAAAAGGAAGATTTGCCACTGCCAGAAGGACCGGTGATCAGCGTAGTTTTATTTTTAATAATTTCCAATTCAGTTTGGTTGATTAACAATTGATTTTGACGTGATAAAGAAAAGTGATGCAATGTGATAATTGAAGGAGCTGAATTAGAAGGTAATGGAGTGTTCAATTCAATAGGGGCAGAGGACGCTTTTAATAGTGATTGTTGCTGAACTGGGGTTAATAGTTTGACGTCATCGTTAAAATCAATAATAACGGGATTTAACTTGCTATAGGCGGAAAGATCATGGTCAGCAATGATGATCGTTTTACCAGCTTGTTGCATCTTAATTAATTGGTTGATGATTAATTTACGATTATTAATATCGAGGCTCGCAAATGGTTCATCTAGCAATACGATTTGCCGTTTCATTGCAATGATGACTGCCAAAGTCACTCGTTGTTGTTCACCACCAGACAATGTGGTGAACTTTCGATCGGCTAACTTCATGATGCCCACTTCTTTTAAAGCTTGTAATACTTTGGATTTAATCAAACTTGGGGGTGTCTGAATATTTTCCAAAGCAAATTCAATCTCGTGACGAGGGGTATCTAAGGCAAACTGCGCTCCTGGATCTTGAAACATCATAGCCGGAACTTTGCTTTCAGGAATTGTCACTTTCCCAGACAAGTGGCCTCCATATTTTGGTAATAGTCCAGCAATTATTTTTAATAATGTGGACTTTCCACTCCCAGAACGTCCATAAAAAATAATAAAGCGGTGGAGTGGAATTTGTAGTTTATGAATGTCCAACACTGGCTGCTTCGGATAGTAGTTAAATTTTAAATTGCTAATCAGAATATGATCTGTCATGCCATTAATATCCTTTTCTAACAACGTGTGCCCTTTCTAAAAGATTTGCGATGATCTTAACGAGAACGCCACTAAAGATGAAAATGGAAATGAATCTAATGATAAAGAGACTAATTTGCATAGCAGGAGCAAAGTGACTGTAACCATTTTTAAACCAGTCCCATCCAAAAGTGATAACGGCGGCAAATAATGATGTGGTCACTACCGTAAGCCAATTGTAAATTTTATAGCCGGTTACAGTGAACCCCAATTCTGTGGCTACCCCTTGAACAAAACCTGAAATGAAATTAGCTGCACCCCATTGACCATTCATGAATGTTTCAATAGCAGCCGCTAAAAATTCACCAAGGAAACCTGCACCAGGTTTGCGCAATAGGAAGCCACTTAGTGTTCCAGCCATACACCAAATTCCCATGGTAATATCATTAGCTGCTGGACCATAACCAATAGGACTCAGTGCTACAGTCAAAGCATTATAGATAAAGTCAGCTCCAAAATAAATTACAGCAAATATAATGCCAATTAGAGCTAATAGAATAATGTCGCGTAAATGAAAATGTTGTTTGGATTGCATGTGCAATTCCTCCAATGATTGAAATTTCAACCATTATTGTCCAAATAAAAATACCCCAACAGACTAAAATTGTCTGCCAGGGTAGGGTGTTAATTCTTTAAATTAAAACTCGACCTTGTGATCTCCCTTCGCTGGTCCTAACCAGAGCAGGTTCGATGGGTATTTCTCAGCCAAAATGGCACCCCAGACAAAGATGATTGATTATTTCCATCATACCTAAATATGAAATAGAGTGCAAGTACGGTTAATTAATCCACAGCTTGTGGAAAAGTTGTGCACAACTATTTGACCGCTGGATATCCTTAGTAACATCACGATTGTGAGAAATAATAGTGTGGTATATTAAGATTATCCACAAGATCTTGTGGATAATCTTATAGTTTGCCACAAGACTTTGAAGATAATAAAAAGAGATTGTGAAAATTAATAACACACTATGTGGAAATTGAGTCACTGCTAGTAATTATTACTTATAACAAGTAACGTTCTGTGGAACAAGAATGAGAAAATTAATAGATCGATTGTTGTTAGTCCCTAGCTATAAAAACTAGTAATACAGTACACAAAAGGCCCAAAGGTTGAATACTTTGGGCCAATTTTTGTTGTATTTTTTAGAAGACAACATCCATCCAATAAATTAGAGAGACAAACTGTCTTCATACTGTGATCCATAAGTTAATATTTCAAATTAGTGTTGTTTAAACAGCGTAGTTAAGTAGTCCATAAAGGTTTGTAGGTAGCGATCTTTATCGACGTTTACAGCTACTTTAACATTTGGATGCGCATCATTTAACTTAGCATTATTACCAATTGTTCGACCATAATTTTCGCCATCATAAATAACCTTCATAAATAAGCTAATGGTTTGAACGAAGCTTGGATCTAGCGATACTCCAACTGCTAGTGGATCATGCAGAGCACAACCGTTTTTATCGATATTTAGATTATAGTAAGCGTCAATATAGAAATCAGTAATGTCCGCATATGCCTTTCCGGCAGCAGTTCCTAAATCACGCCATTGCTGAGTTTCACGTTTTGTGAGTAGTGTACGTAAGGTAACGTCAAGGCCAACCATTGTTAGTGGTAAGTCTGGATTAGACAGGACGACATTGGCTGCTTCGGCATCTTGGTGAATGTTAGCTTCTGCAGCTTCCGTAACGTTACCTTCCACAGTAAGGGCACCACCCATAAAGGTGACATTACCAATTAGTTTAGCGATTGATGGGTCTTTTTGAAGTGCTGCAGCTAGGTTAGTCATTGGGCCAGTAGGTACAATGATCAGATCCTTGCCATATTGATGTGCAGCATTGATATAAAAATCAACGCCAGATTTATCCTCAACTGCCTGCTTAGGAGCTGGCAATTCCACTTCACCAATACCATTATTACCATGAATGTCTAAAGAAACCTGCATTACATCAAAATGGTCGCTCGTACTAGAATGCGATAACCCCTTATAGACAGGGACATCTGTTTGACCAAGCAGTTCCAATAATTTCAAACTATTCTGGGCACAGATATCAATTAGGTTATTACCATATGATGAAACAATTCCAATCAGATCGACATCTGGGGCAACGGTTGCGTATGCAATAGCTAACGCATCATCAACACCAGTATCGAGATCTAAGATCATCTTCTTTTTTGCCATAACGTTACCTCCTATTGAATGTAACTTTATTTTAAACGACCGGCTATAAAAATAAAAGATCATTAAACGTCAGTAGTGGATTTATTGAACATGTTACAATATAAAAATAAGCAATCAGAGAATAGGAGGATAGTTGTGAGTGATTCAATATATGATGTCACAATTGTTGGTGGCGGTCCCGTAGGTATGTTTGCCAGTTTTTATGCCGGAATGCATGAATTAAAGACTCAACTAATTGAAGCACTACCGCAATTAGGTGGACAAATCACGGCACTTTACCCTGAAAAGCAGATTTGGGATGTTGCTGGCAAGCCTGGCGTACTCGGCCAAGAATTGATAACTGATTTAAAAAAACAAATGTCAATTGTAAAAGTTGACCAAAAACTTGGTACTAAAGTTACGAATGTTGTTAAAGATGCAGATGATTGGTTTACGATAACAACAACTCAAGGAATAAGCAGATCAAAAACGGTAGTAATTGCACTGGGAAACGGTGCATTTACTCCGCGAAAGTTAGCATTGAATGGTGTTGACGAACTAAGTGTTGGTAAGGTCAATTATTTTGTCAAACACAAAGATGACTATGCTAATCAACGAGTGGCAGTACTTGGTGGTGGTAATTCAGCAATGGATATGGCTTTGATGCTGGAATCGGTGGCAGACAAAGTATATTTAATTCACCGTCGAGAAGAGTTCAGGGGATTGGCGTTAACTAGATCACAGTTACAAGCATCAACAGTTCAACTAATGACACCTTATTTACCGCGGACAATTGAAGAGCAAGATAATGGCAGCATTACGATGAATTTAAAGAAGATGCGTAGTGATAGTGAAGCAACTTTAAATGTTGATAAAGTACTAGTTAATTATGGTTTTACTTCTAACAATGCTGCACTAACAGATTGGCAATTGGACCTGGCTACTGATCGTCATCAGATAAAAGTAGATTCAAAAATGCAGACTAACATTCCTGGGGTTTACGCTATTGGTGATGATAATATTTATCCAGGGAAGACGCCATTGATTGCTACAGGGTTTGGTGAGGCACCGATAGCTATTACAGACTTGGCTAAAAAGCTATATCCTGATAAAAGAATGGCAACTCACAGTTCATCCATGCATTTTGATAGTAAATAGTATGATGGTATGTTTTTGATTTCGTGCTCATACTCAAGATACAGAGACAGAAGGGCTAACGTTCGGGTTACCGAGCGTTAGCCCTTCTGTTATACAATTCAGGCTACTTTACTTAGAAATTTCAGTATTATATTAGAATACGAATTTCCCGGGAAATAAAAAGAGGGACTGTGTCATTAGTCAGACTACAATCTTTAAATACGAACAGCGCAGTACAACAATGGGGCCTAGCTTTCGGAAAACCGAATGTTAGGCCCCTATTGTTGCTTCCTACAGGCTAACTACGTGTCGACGGGGGCGTGAAAACGAAGTCGTAAACGACTTCTGTCACGCTATTATGAAGTGACCATTGTCAAGCAAAAACTTGGCACTAGTCGTTTTTATTCCCATGGGAAAATCTCAGAAACATAGTCTCTCGACAGTTAACCACTCTGTTATACGTGG
>NZ_JACJKU010000078.1 GCF_016901675.1 Limosilactobacillus coleohominis | reverse complement strand
ATTTTAGGGATTATCTTACTCCTCATTGCTGTTGTAGTAGCTAATATTGTCCACTTGATGTGGCCAGTAATTCCCTTAGCAATCTATCAGATTATTGCTGGGGTTATTTTAGCCGTAATTCCTGATTTAAAAACTTTTCAATTAGAACCAGGAATATTTATGCTATTGATTATTGCCCCACTCATGTTTAATGATGGCCAAAACACCTCATCAAAACAATTGGCACGTGGCTTTTCGCGAACAATATCAATGGCAGTGTACCTGGCCCTATTTACCGTCATTGTATTGGGACTTGGTTTACATTTCATTTTGCCACATTCATTTTCATTACCAGTTGCCTTTATGCTCGCTGCTATTATTACCCCAACAGATGCAGTTGCAGTTAAATCATTAACAACCGGTGTTGAAATGCCAGAAAACGTCAATATTACCTTGGAACACGAATCGTTATTTAATGACGCCTCTGGTATCGTACTATTTAGTTTAGCCGAAACTGCCTTAGCGTCGGGCAAATTTTCAATTGCAAATGGAATTTGGACATTCGTCTATGTTTTCTTTGGAGGAATCATTTTTGGAATGCTCCTAGGTTCTGTCTTAATTAATCTCCGAATGCACTTAATGCAACGACATGTTGATATTGCACCAATTGTTATTCCAATTAACATCATGACACCATTAGTAGTTTATTGGCTTGCTGAAGAACTCCACCTTTCTGGAATCCTGGCAGTGGTGGCTGCAGGAATTATGCATAGTATTTTATATGACCGCTTGCATCTCACTTCTACCAAAGTTCAGATTTCTACAACCACAATTTGGAACATCATTTCTGACGCTTTGAACGGTTTGGTTTTTGTTTTTCTAGGCTTGAGTTTGCCAATGGTATTGGGTCATATGAAACAACTTCAAACCCTAAAAATTATTGTCATCGCTTTGATCTTATACGTAGTCATGACAGCATTACGATTTTTCTGGTCAGAAATTGGTCTGGTTAAACTACACTCAACGGAACTTCAGCAAAACAGGCAGCATGATAGCCTAATCCTTGCGATCGGTGGTATTCATGGAACTATTACCATGGCCATGGCCTTTTCGATCCCAGTCTTAGTCAACGCTGACCGAATTGCGATGCGAAATGCTTTAATTTTAATTGCCGCATTTGTCATTCTCATCAGTTTAACGGTCGGTACCATTGCTTTTCCAAAACTATTGCCAAAGAAAACTGCTGATTACACCAAAGCAGAATTTCAAAAAGCATTAACTGCCACCGTTCAATATGCAATTACTGAATTAAACAGTAACGATAATCTTGATCGAGAAAAATCTTTAGTTATTGACCAGTTAACAAGTCAACTAACCATGCGAGCACGATTAAATACGGAACGCTACAATAAACTTCTTCAAAGGTGTCACCAAGTAGAGCTAGACACACTAGAGGAACTCGCTGATAATAACATCATTAATGCAAAACAAGAGCGGGCATATACACGTTTAATAGCCCGTGATCTTTTCAACAAATCATCCCATGGATTTTGGAATGTTGTTGCAATGCTTTACCATCGTTTTCAGTGGCTACGAGCTCGTCATCGGATTACTAAAATGTACCGTAAACACCCTGAAATTCAAAAAGATCGCCAAGCGCAGTTCAAGGTTATCAATGATCAAATCAGCAACATTTTACGGATCGTTATCCGGAGAATCAATAAGTACTTAAATGATGTCCAAACACCAAATAATGCTTATGAAATTGCTGCTGTTCGGCGCACATACTTAAACCGATATCGATTCTTCTCCAGAAAGAGCCAAATTGATGCAGACAAAATGACGAATTTCTTTATCGACGCATTTCAATCAGAACACAGCTATATCCAACAACAAGCTGCCGCAGGTAAATTTTCATCTGAATTAGCAAATGCTTTAAATGAACAAGTTTCCACTGACCAACTTGTCTACATGCAATCCCTCGATTAACGTTCATATTAATACTTTTTTCAAAATCAATATCAGCAAAAAAGATCTTAAACATCCGGTATTAACCATTTGTTTAAGATCTTTTGTTAAATATCCTTTATTCTAATCATGCACTAAAATTCGTAAATCCCAACCGCGCATGTTTGGTTCAGGCTGCTGACCAGTTAGTAAGTCCGTCCATCCATTTACTAACTCATCAGGTAATTTGCGATCCTCATTTCTCATATTTAAAACAAAGTAAATTGATTGTCCAGAATCATTAACCCGCTTGGTAATCTCAAGATCAGTTGGTGTAGAAATAACACCTTGAATGCCTGCTGACCGAATTACTCCATCCATGAAGTTACTCAGCCCATCATGATCTAGTCGACTACCAACATACCATGCCTTTCCTTTACCATATGAATTGACAGTGATTGCTGGAGTTCCAGCATAAAATTCTGAATCATATTGAGCAACAGTCTCTGTCCGTTCACCTGTAAGATGAATTAAATCACAAAGATAGTGACCCTCAGCAGTTTTTTTACCTTTTTCAAACACTACCTTAGTGTGTTGGCCAGGAACCATTGCATCTGTTTCTTCTACCCAAATTCCTAAGACATCCTTTAGTGGGCCCGGATAACCACCTATAAAGACATTATCACTGGTATTGACCATTCCAGACATATATGTGGTTATAAACTGTCCACCTTGAGATACATAGTCATTGATCTTACCTGCTAACCCGTCTTTCATCATATAAAGTACTGGTGCAACAATTAAGTCGTACTGACTAAAGTCATCATCTACACTAATAATATCTGTGGCGATATTCCTTTCATAGAACTGACGATAGTAATCTAAAATTGATCCTACATAGTCCATTGCCTGGGAAATACCTGCTACATATTCGTATGACCAGAAATTATTCCAGTCAAAGATAATTCCAACTTTAGCTGGTACCTGTGATCCTAAAAATGTTTTGCCAACTTTTTTAAGCTCATGACCAATTTGTGCGACTTCTTGAAATGCTCTAGTATCGGTTCTTTGTGAGTGGCTAATTACTGCCCCGTGAAACTTTTCAGAACCGCCAATTGCTTGTTTTAACTGAAAATATTGTACAGTATCTGCACCATGAGCAATCGCTTGATATTCCGTAGCTCTCATTTGGCCAGGACGTTTTAGAGGACTATATGGTTGCCAGTTCACTTGCGAAGGAGTTGATTCCATCAACATAAATGGTTGGTGCTTTAGACTCCGCATTAAATCATATAGAAACGCTGGTTTATACGTAGGATCGTTATAAGCTGGGTAAGAATCATAAGCTATAATGTCCTGATCTGCTGCCCAAGATTGATAGTCAATCATCTTGTTTGGAGTACTATGGAAGTTAGTTAAAATCGGCGTCTTTTGATCATATTCTTCAATTGTTGCTTTTTCCATCCGGTACAGGTCACGTAGAGCCTCAGATTGGAAGCGAAGATAATCTAATGACAAACCTGCAACTATTGTATGAGTCCCTTCTGGTCCCCATGCATCTCCTAATTCGTTAGGAACAACAATTTCATCCCAATGATAAATAGTATGGCTCCAAACGTTATTATTCCATGCTCGATTAAGTTGGTCTAATGTTTGGTATTTTTGTTGCAACCACTTTTGGAATGCATGTTGGCAATTTTCGCAATAACAATTTCCGCCATACTCATTATTAATATGCCAAGCAACAATGTGAGAATTATCACTGTAACGTTGTGCGAGTTTAGCTACTAGATCTTTTGCTAATCTCCGATAATTTTCTGAACTAGGGCAAAAATTATGGCGTTGACCAAAAACATGTCGCCGACCTTGATAATCAACCCGTGCTACATCTGTATATTTTTTGAACATCCATGCTGGCATGGCAGCAGTTGATGTTGCTAATACAATTTTAAAATCAGCTGCTGTGAGCTTGTCGATAATTTTATCGAGCATACTAAAGTTATATTGGCCTTCAGCGGGCTCTAAAAGTGACCACGAAAAAACATTAACAGTTGCTGAGTTTATATCGGCCTTTTAAATACCTGAATATCATCATCCCAGGTATCCGATGGCCATTGCTCAGGATTGTAGTCACCACCGTATAAAACAGTTGGTAATTGGTTCTTTTTCATATTGGCCTCCCATTTACTCTTTTGAGTTTACCGTCATCAGTTTATCTCCATGGTGAACTTTTGATCCATCGGTTATTTGTTGGTCAATAGTGACATGATTTGGACGAACCATGAAAGTAACCACCGTATCCTTGTATCCATTCTGTCGAATTAAATCACGGTCAAATTCGGTCAGGAGTTCACCAGCATGGACTTTTTGCCCATCAGTATAATGAACATTAAAGCCAGCTCCTCGCATGTTGACGGTTCCCAAACCAACGTGGACAATTACTTCCAGTCCGTTATCAGAAACGATTTCAAACGCATTCTTAGTAGAAAAGGTAAATTTGATAACCCCATCAAATGGTGCATAAATCCGACCATCACTTGGTGCAATTGCAAAGCCCTTGCCAGGAAATCCTACTGTGTTGTCTTCATTGACAACCTTCTGCAAATTAATTAACTCACCATCCGCAGGAGCGAGTAATTCTGTTCCTTGTGATGGTACTAATGATTGATCATCATCACTAGCTTTAATCTCACCCTTTGCTAACTTATCTTTCAATTCTTCAACAATTTCAGCATGCTTTTCTTCTGAAAGATGAACTTTCAATAAGAACACAATGATTGACAAGATTGCCAATATCATCGGAATATAGAAAGCCATACTATCAAAGGTTCGAATATCTTTTGCTGTCATATCTGCTGCCGTTGCTGCGCCAGTCATTCCAGCAGCAACCGCGATATAACCAACTAGTCCATTGGAAATAGCACCAGTTAACTTATCAATCATTGGACGAACGGCTAAAACAACAGCTTCATTCCGTTGTCCATTCTTTAATTGACCATATTCAATAGCATCAGTGAACGTTAAGACAGTTACAAGTTGAGCATAGTTAATGTTAAACAGCACTAACCCTAAGTCCATCATGAAAATATTAGACCGACAGAAAATAAAGATAATGTATGCTAATACCATGCAAACTTGTCCCATAATAAAGAGCCATTTCCGTGGGATAAACTTATTTAAAATTGGGAACAGTGGACTGGTACAGAACCCAATGATAGTTGCAATTACCCCAACAATCCAAAATTGACCTGGCTTACCAATGACAAATTTGTAAAGGTAAAATAGTACCCCATTAGTGATTACGTAAGCACATGAGTATAGCAAGTATGCTAGTGCTGGCCACAAAATCTGATCGTTGTGAAAAATCGCTTAAAATACGTCACGAATCGTGGTCTTTTGTTTAGCAGAGTTACGAATAATATTATGCTTTTCTTTTGTTCCAAAACATACTGCTAAGGCACTTAAAATGGCAAGCGCAGTAATAATAGCCGCAAAAGCAAACCAACCAATTGGGCCTTCTTTATGTTGCCCAGTAGCGAGATATGTAAAGTAAGTTACAATTGGAACCACAATGATTGTTAATCCATTCCAACCAATTGTTCCGGCAAATGCACCTAATGAAGTGTAAATCCCACGTTCATTAGAATCTTCGCTTAAGGCTGGAACCATTCCCCAGTAAGAAACATCAGAGAAAGAGTAAAAGATATCAAAGGTTAAGAAAATAATGACGAATAAAATTGCAAATAGTACCCAGTTAACCTTTGCTAATCCAAATATTCCGGTAAAAAGCACTAACATCAGCGCTCCTGAAACAATGTTTCCCCAGAAAATCCATGGCTTAAATTTACCCCAACGTGTCTTTGTATTATCCACGATATTACCAATAATGGGGTCAACGATTAATTCCAAAATCCGCACCCCAACAATTAAACCGGTAATCAACGCGATCAGTTTATTAGCAACATGCTTGCTTAAGCCGTCAAACATACCACTAGTAACAAAGATGATAAAGTATGTACTCATCACTCCATAGAATGCGGAATGGCCTACGTTTCCAAAACAGAATGCCGTTCTTGAAATCCATTGAGCTGCTGTTAATTTTGTTTTTGGCTTTTGATTAGTATCCACAACTCATAATCCTCCTCAATATTATTGTAATCGCTTACAATTTTAATTATAGATATCCTCTCTTTGATGTAAATAATTCTTGAATAATAAATAAAGGATTTACTAATGTTTAGTAAATCCTTTACTAAGTATTTTCATTTTCTCACAAAACTTTGTCGAATAACCAAACGTGTATCCACCAACGTATGGGTATGTGGTCGTCCAGGATGATTGATCAAATCGTGAAGGTCATCTACAGCAATCCGGCACATTTCGGGCTGGTCAATTTCATAAGTCGTTAATGGTGGAGACACGTATTTGGCTAGTTCACTATTATTAATGGCAGATTGTAAAATATAAGTTGAACATTTAAGTGGACAAGAAAACCCATAAAGGTCTTTAATGGTGTTACCACAACATTCCATTAGAAAGAAGGACCTTTATGGGC
>NZ_JACJKU010000077.1 GCF_016901675.1 Limosilactobacillus coleohominis | reverse complement strand
AAAACATAAGCATTTCTCGTTCTTTTATAGTAAGATGGATATAGCTCATAACGGGTTACCTCGAATTATTTGACTTGGTCGTTAAACTAATTCTACCCCGCTATGGGTTTATTTTTTTACTTCGTGTTGCATTTCAATTGTAAATTCGCCGCATAAGAAAAAGACCATATTGCTACTCGTTTATAGCAATATGGTCTTTTATATTAGTCAGCGAATGGTGCTATGCCTAGATAAGCACTGATCATCCAAATATTTTTATCGGTTTCATCCTTGAAGCCATTAAGCATATCTTGAGTTGGGAAGTCTTTTTCTTCGTCAGTAACTTCGATTCCTTTTTGGTATTGGTCACGTAGGTACTTGAATTGATCAACTAGCCGTTGCATGAATTCAGTCATCGTTAATTGATCAAAAGCGACTTTATCATCTGGTAGGCCAGTATTTTCAATGAATTCGTGAGTTGTTGCCAGTGGACTACCGTTTAGAGCAATCAAGCGTTCTGCAATTTGATCGAGCTGTTCGCTTAGTTGATCGCTATATTCGTCCATCAGTGGATGGAGACGGAAGAAGTCTTCACCGCGCATATACCAGTGTGTTTGTTGAACGTTGACCTTTAATTGGCTGATATCGGCAATCAGTTGATTGAGCTGTGCTTTTGATTTTGGAAAGTCATAATTGCAAATTGTCATAATGAACCTCCTCTTCATAACCATTGGTTACACTAATACTATAACAGTTGTGAAAGCGCTTTTCAAATCAAATACTTGTGGTCCAGTGGCGGTATAAAACTATGGTGTAGCAGCATTCTCGTTAAGGTTTAGGAAAAGATATGTATAATTCAGGTTTTTATTTTTTTCTTTTCTGACCCGATATCGGTAGTAAAATTAAAGACGTAATAATAAGATGAAAGGGTAGGACAGTGACAAAAGAGTTTGACAAGGACCCGAATCTGGACAATCCTAATATCATGTCGGCTAGAGAAGCTGGAGAGATATGGGGGTTATCCGAAGGTTATGTTAGAGTCCATATGCGTGAAGGGCGTGACCATTTTCCACCAGGAACAATTAGAAAATTCGGTAAACAATGGGTAGTTACTACAAGGGGAATGGAATCCATTACAGGTCGAAAAGATCCAAGGAAAGGAAAGAATAATGGCAAAAAGTAGCACGCAAACCTTTTATGGAACAAAAGGTAATACTCGGAACCAGACACATAAGACAAGACGGCAGCTAATTCAAGAGTTTGTTAAGGAATGGACTGGCAAAGGTGAAATTAAGGAAGACGCCAACAGACAACCATTCATTGATGACTTGTTACGTCGTGTTTGTGGAATTGAACAACCAACTCAATATATTGAATACGAAAAAGACGTACAGGTAAAGGCTGACGGCAAACCAACTACACGTCGAATTGATGGTTACATTCCTTCTACTAAGGTTATGTGGGAAATGAAAGGTAGCCATGTAAAAGACCTCAATAAGCAGATACTTCAGTCTGGTGGAGATATGCTAACTCCATATGAACAGGCAAAACGGTATGCTAACTTCTTACCTCAAAACGAATATCCTCGGTGGATAGTGGTTTCTAATTTCTTAGAAATTGATATTCACGACATGAACAAGCCTTTATCAGAGCCAAAGGTAATCATGTTAAAGGACTTAGCTACTAACTATAAAGCACTAGATTTCTTGGTTGATACAAGCGCACAACAGATCATTGATGAAAAGAAACTATCAATTGATGCTGGTGTGCTAGTAAGTAAGATTTATCATGAGCTTTCCAATGCCTATTCATTACACGCTGATTTAAAAGACGAATCAATTCAGAAGAGTCTTAATATGTTAATTGTTAGGCTGGTATTCCTTCTTTATGCTGACGATACGGGGATTCTTGGTGACGAAAATATATTCCAAAAGTTTATCGAACGTCAAGAACCTTCAAACATTCGACAGATTCTAATGCAGCTATTTAAGGTATTAAACACTCCCGAAGATAAGCGTGACCCCTTCCTTGCAGACGATTACAAGCAGTTTAAGTATGTGAATGGTGGAATGTTTGCTGACGAAAATGTTATTATTCCACAATTTACTGATGAGCTTAAAGATCTGGTTGTCAATGAGGCTGGAAAAGGGTTTAATTGGGCCAATATTTCACCAACAATATTTGGAGCGGTATTTGAATCAACATTAAATCCCGACACTCGTCGTTAAGGTGGTATGCACTATACCAGTATTGAGAACATTCATAAGGTAATTGACCCGTTATTCTTGAATGATCTTAACGATGAGTTTGACAAGATTCAGAACATTCCGAATGCAAGAGATCGAGTAGTATCTGCTAAAGAGTTTCAAGATAAACTAGCGAAATTAAAGTTTTTTGATCCAGCCTGTGGATCTGGTAACTTTCTCACAGAAACATACCTTTCTCTTCGTAAAATAGAGAATAAATGCCTGCGTATCATTGTTGGTAATAACTCGGCATTAAACTTGGATTCTGATATTAGGGTTAAAGTAAAGATTCAAAACTATTATGGCATTGAAATTAATGACTTTGCCGTATCAGTTGCACGGACGGCCATGTGGATAGCCGAAAGTCAAATGTGGGACGAATCTCAAAACATTATCTTTAGTAAGGAAGACTTTCTTCCATTGGATAGCAATGATTCTATTTACGAAGGTAATGCCCTACGTATGAATTGGGAAGATATTGTAAAGCCTTATGAGCTGAACTACATTATGGGGAATCCTCCGTTTGTGGGATATAAGCAACAAGAACAATCACAAAAAGACGATATGCAGGCTTTAAATATTCCGTCAAAGTCTGTAGATTATGTTATAGCATGGTATTTCAAAGCAATTGAATATATGAAAAATACGACAATTCATTGTGCTTTTGTCTCCACTAATTCCATTACACAAGGAGAACAAGTTCCATTAGTTTGGAAAAAGTTAATTAATTTAGATGGACTTAATATAACTTTTGCGTATCGGACATTTAAATGGAATAACGAGGCTAAAAACCAGGCGCAGGTACATGTGGTCATAATTGGTTTTTCCTATGAAGGAGTTGAAGAAGATAAATTCATTTATGGCGAAGATATATCTAAAAAAGTTAATAATATTACGCCATATTTAACTGATGGTAGTAATGTGTTCATAAAGAAAAGGTCCAAACCTTTATCTGGCATAGCTCCATTAATGATATATGGGAGTGAACCAAGAGAGGGAAACAACCTCATTATTGATGAAAAACAAGCGGTAGAATTTAAACGTGAATACCCAGACATGGCAAAATATGTTCATAAATATGTAAGCGCCTCTGACTATATTAATGGCAAATCTAGATATTGTTTCTGGCTAGTGGACGCTTCTCCTAAAGAGATGTCCCATAATAAAGATTTAGAGTCAGCCCTAATAAAGGTTAGAAAGTATAGACTGAAGAGTAAGCAAAAGCAGGCACATGCAACTGCTGATACTCCTTGGTTGTTTACAAGTATTAGGCAGCCAAAGGATGATTATTTATTATTGCCAATTCACTCTTCTGAAAGACGTAATTATATACCAATTGGCTATGTCGATAAGGATATTATTGCAAGCAATGCGTGTTTCATGATCCCAAATGCTAATATGTTTACTTTTGGAATTGCAACTTCCAGTGTTCATATGGCGTGGACTAGAGTAATTTGCGGAAGAATAAAAAGTGACTTTAGATATTCAAATACGTTTGTATATAACAACTTCCCTTGGCCTGAAGTGGATAATGAACGAAAACAAAAGATTTCGGAAACTGCACAAGCAATTCTTGATGTACGGAAACTTTATCCAGATAGTTCACTAGCTGATCTATATGACCCACTGACGATGCCAGTTGAACTCCGTAAAGCACACGAAGCTAATGATAAAGCCGTTCTTAAAGCATACGGATTGTCAACTAATGCTACGGAGCAGGAGATAGTTCAACACTTATTTAAGATGTACGAGGAGCTAACTAAAGACGAAAAATAATGAAATCCTAGACATGATGTATCTAATACTTAACCTTATAAAATCACTATTTTATAAATTATGATATAATGAAAATTAGTTTAAAAAACTAAAAATGTAACCAGGTAAAGGGCACTAGATTAAGTTCTGGTGTCCTTTATTTGATTATAAGTAAAGTATCATGCCGATTAGTGTTAGAATAATAACTAGATTAATTCATAAATAATAATATGGGAGAGTAATTAATGTGAAAAAAGGATTATCAATTTTAGGCGTTTTATTGATAGGGATCAGCTTAGTAGGTTGTGGGAATAGTAAACAAGCCAAAGAAAATTCATCATTAAAGGCTGAAAATTCTAGCTTAAAGGAAAAAAAGCAGAAGCAAGAAAACAGTTCCTTGAAAGCAGAAAATGCATCTTTAAAGTCGTCAAGTGATCAGAATAATACTACAAGTAATTCTAGCTCTCATGAGGATCCAGCAAGTTTATCTAATGAGGAAGTAGCACAACGAGTTAAAGCTTATAAGGGTGATACAGCACCAGGATATAATACCTTGGTAACTAATAATGGTGATGGTACTTATGATGTTGAACTGCGTAAGGATTCTCCTGATGGAGAAGTAGCTAATATGATTGGAACATATACTTATAATGCTAAAAATAATACCATTACTACTAAATTTGAAACTGGATTAGATTAAGAGGCCTAACTCATGAAGAAGATACTTACTATGTCATTTATATTATTAGCTGGGCTAAGTTTAACTGCTTGTGGTAGTAATAGTAGTCAGGATAAAGAAAATTCATCATTAAAGGCTGAAAATGCAAGCCTTAAAGCAGGTTCTCGTCCAGACATAAATAAGTTTAACGATCAAGAATACGCTTTAGCAGCTTATTTGAAACTTCAAGGACAAAATGCTAAGGACCTGCGAGATAACATTAATAATATGCATTGGTCGCGAAAAGATAATACATATTCAATAGATTTTGGTGCTCATTCGACCACTATGACAGTCAATAAAGATAATGTCGAAGTTACTTATGATGATGTTGAGGGTGACCATATGGGATCTGGAAACGGTCATAAAACGTATTCTAAGGCTAAATTGTTTAAAATTATCGAGGAACAAAGAAATGGCATTGATGATATTTTAAAGAGTTATCAAAGTAATTTGCAGAATCAAAATACTACTCAATCAACACAAACCAGTAATACGAATACTCAATCGACAAAAAATGATAATGCGAGGACTCAAAGTCAGTCTGCCGGATTGAATAAAGGGTCTCATGATGCCACTGGTCATTCAACAAATGAATTGAGTCAACGGTCAAATACCGAAGAGGCAAGTAGTTCTGTTAGTAGTGCTACTATTCCTGCCAATAATGAGACTACTCAACAAGATTATGGTGGGCAATAATTGAAAGATGGGAATAACTAATATGAAAAAGGAATAGCAATTTTAAGTGTCTTACTATTAGGATTATGCTTAGCCTCATGTGGTTCAAATAACAATCAGGCTAAAACTAACGCTTCATTAAAAGCTGAAAATGAATCACTAAGAAAAGAGCAAAGCAATAATAGCGCTAATTCAAATAGTAGTAGCCAATCAGCTAATACAACTAAATCTATTTCTAATGGGGATGAGGCTATTGCTGCCGCGGAGGCTAAATATGGTGACAATAACGGAGATTGGCAATGGGGATGTTTAACATCTGATACTGGAGAACAGTCTCCAGATGGCTATTATTTTGTAAAAGCAATTTCTAAATCAGCTATTCAAAATGGTTCTATGACTGGAACAGCTATGAGTGTGAAGGTTTGGCCAGATGGCAGTATTACTGAGACAAAAAGACTCAAAACTGCAGAGAGAAGTAAATCCGCCAAAGACGCTCACCTTCTTTCAATGTGTTTTTGGCGATTTCATTGTAACAGAGGTTAACCTCTGTTTTTTTTGTTTTCAACTAAAAAACGGCATTGGTATAGAGATAGTAAATCTCTAACCAACACCATTTGGTGTAGAACCTATCTTTTGGGGCTTTTGTTTTTGACTATTGACGAACATAGGTTCGTATATTATCATTATTACTGTAAATCACAAGTGCGAAGGTGTTGCCAATGGACCAACGTGAGAAGAGGAAAATTATAAAGCAGATTGACGAACGAATAAAGCATTACTTTAAGAATATGCCGAGAACTAGATATTGGATAACCTTGAACTATTACAGCCCAACTGACGGGTATAATATGTTCTTTTGGATAAGACGGCCTCGAACTTTGACAAGATCGTATAATCTGGTGGATATGCCTAATTGTAGTTTTGATGAGCTGCTAGAAGTCTTAACCGAAATGAGGAAGAACTGGGGCTTCTCAATAGAATACTTAAAGATATCAGAGGACCAGAAACGTATATTGAATAGGAAGATAAGATAATCATGATGGAAACAAAGCTAAGACAGGCATACAACAAAGCCAATAAAGAAGTTGAGCACATTTACGATCATACTGAGAATTTACAATTCAAGTGCAACATAAATTAAAAAAATAACCAATAGCGCGGATGGTTGCCGTTTTAATTTACCCCGCCCCCGTATCTGCTGACAGCAAGAGCGCACACATTGCCGTTAGCTTTTACGCAAGCCCTATAAACATTTTAGGGTAGAGGGGCAATGCTAGGATAATAACATCCGTGTTAGTAAAACTTAGTAATTAACGTCTGTAATAGGTTGTTTGCGTACAAATGCTAATTGATTGCATACAAACGGATGACCTAAATTTCAAGAATAAGTTAGCCACTGGACTCAAATAAATAATACTGACCAATTGATTATTGGTTGATGGAGCTGTGATATCTCTTGGTAGAAGGCCTTACGATA
>NZ_JACJKU010000076.1 GCF_016901675.1 Limosilactobacillus coleohominis | reverse complement strand
ATTAATTAGTTAGGGGGTAGAGGAAATGCAATACAACGGCACACAGTCGGTTTTGACATTATTAATTCAATTAGCAATGATTGTCGTTACCTTTCGGGCAATTCAATCATTCCATCTTGATACTTTTTTTCGGCATCCACCCCAAGGATTACCAGCGATGATTGTTTTGATTTCTATCGCAATCGGCTACGCCGCAGGATCCTTCTTTGCTGAGTTTTTTATTGTTTTGCATGGCTTATTAAACATGGCACACTAAGGTGGTAATTGATAATGACAAAATTAGTAATTAATGGTCATCATGCTTTAAAAGGGGAAGTTGGATTAAGTGGTGATCAACAAACAGTGATGGCAATTCAAGCTGCCAGCTTATTAGCTACGCATGGAACAATGATTCTTGATAATGTACCTAATACTCAAAATATCAATTTAATGAATCGTTTGTTACAAACAATGAATGTTCAGGTTGATTATAAACGTCATCAAAATGTTTTAAAAATGGATGCAACTTGTAAGATTAGGCCATTAAAAATCAGTTGCCCAGCGCTATTAACTTCAGGAGCTATACTGGCGCGTTGTCATCATGTTCAGTTAGTAGATAATGGTTTAAATGCCGAATACCAACGTGACATTAATACGATTTGCAATGGATTTCAAAAATTTGGTGCCACCATTGAAAAGGTTAATGAGGGCGTTAATATTAGAGCTGACAAATTAACAGGACAAAATATTAATTTAGAATCTGCAGCTTTAATTCCAACACTTACCATGATGATGGCTGCAACGCTGGCTCAGGGAATCACCGTGTTAAAGAATCCCAATCATAATCCAGTTGTGGTTGAACTAGCTAAGGTTTTAAATAAAATGGGAGGTCGCGTTCATGGTGCAGGGACGGATACTATTCGTATTCAAGGCGTAACGTTCCTGCATTCGACTGATTACTTAGTTTTAGATGATCAGGAAGAAGCGGGCTTTTATTTAGTTCTTGGTGCAGCGACGGCTGGTGATATTCTAGTTCACGGTGCCCATCCAGAGCACCTAAATTCGTTAATGCGAATGCTTGATAATATGGGCAATACAGTGATCGTTCAAAAGGATGGAATTCGTGTTATTGGAACAAGCTTATTATTGTCAAATAACATTGATATATCAGAATACCTGCAGTTGGGAAAGTATGATCAAATGGCCATACTAGGTCTGTTAATTCTCACTAATGGAGAAACGGTTGTTGATGGTTTTAATGTCGATCAACTTAATATTATTGGAAGCATTTTTATGAATAATGATGGTCAAATTCAACACCACAATCATCAGTTAAAAATTAGTGGACCATTAAAGCATTATCCAAAAACTATCTCGACGACATCAACTGCAGAAGGAATGTTATCATTAGTATTTGCTTTAGGTGTTAAACAAATTACAACGATCGATCCTGCTGAAGTAGTAAGCAGTAGTTTTACAAACCTGGTTGATAAATTAGTAGCGCTGGGTGCGCAAATTGATTTAAGTTTTGACTAAGGAAACTGATACATGCCTTTTAGAGAGACACTGTAAAGAGTCTTGTGGTATAATATCAAACGATTTATGTAGAAAATGAAGGAGAAAATTATGGCAAAAGATATCGGAATTGATCTCGGAACAGCCAATGTTCTAATTTATGTTCAAGGAAAGGGCATTGTCTTAAATGAACCATCGGTAGTTGCAATTGATACTAATACCAACAAGGTGTTAGCGGTTGGTTCCGAAGCTTATCGGATGGTAGGGAGAACGCCAAGTAACATTCGGGCCATTCGGCCACTTAAGAGTGGGGTAATTTCTGATTTTGATGTTACCCAAGAAATGCTCTCATACTTTATTGGTAAGTTAAGTGTTAAAGGAGTAATGTCTAAACCTAACATTATGATTTGTGCTCCAACTAATATCACTGAGATTGAACGAAAAGCCATTATTCAGGCTGCGGAACAATCTGGTGGTGGAAAGGTTTATCTTGAATATGAACCAAAAGTTGCTGCAATCGGAGCAGGCTTGGACATTTTTAAGCCAAGTGGCAATATGGTAATTGACATGGGTGGTGGTACCTGTGATATTGCTGTTTTATCCTTAGGCGACATTGTTGCTAGCCAATCTATTCGTATGGCCGGTGATAAACTTAACACAGACATTGCTAATTATATTAAGGATAAGCATGGCCTAGTTATTGGTGAACATACTGCTGAACAAATTAAAATTCAAATTGGTACTGCATTACCAGTCGATAACCCTAAGAAGATGGATGTTCGGGGCCGTGATGTTACCAGTGGTATGCCTCGTCAAATTGAAACTAATGAAAATGAAATTGAAGAGGCTTTGCATGATACGCTTCAACAAATTGTTAAGGCAGCAATTTCTGTTCTAGAAGTTGTTCCACCAGAATTGGCTAGTGATATCATTGACCGTGGTGTAATTCTAACTGGTGGAACTTCCTTGTTAAATGGTGTGGATAAACTATTTAGTGACCATTTAAAGGTTCCAGTTGTTGTTTCTCAAGATCCACTGGACAATGTTGCTAAGGGTGCTGGTGAAATGCTTGAGCGGATGCAAAAAGATGCCGGTAACAAAGGAGCTAAGACCAGCTGGTTCTCACGGAAAAAGTAATGGTTAAAAAGTTAATTGATTTGGTCCGTTGGTATCAAACTCATGTTTCAATTCAACGTCCTTTCCGAGTTTGTCGGTATGAGCCGAGTTGTTCTGAATATATGGTAGAGGCATTACAGCGTTTTGGAATGAAAGGCCTACTACTTGGTCTTGCACGAATTTTAAGATGCCAACCCTTCTCCAAAGGGGGATTTGATCCCGTTCCGCTTCATTTTACTTTTAAAAGTTATATGGATAGGCAAAGGTGAGAGTGTGTCAAAAAAAGAAAAAAATATTGAAGTGACTGTTAAAGATATACAAAGAAATAGCCAACCGATTCAACAGGTGTTTATTGGCGAACAACTAATTGGTGAAGTATCAACACAGGAGAACCGTTTTAAAGCACTTCTCTTAAATGGTAACCAAGAGTTTTCTGTACAATCACAAGAAGAAGGCCTTGAAACAATTCTTCAACAATATCACTTGCACCAACGCTAAAGTGGTCAAGGAATAGAAAGGAAGTTGGCTCGTCATGCAACGTTCGCAAAGCGAAGACATTGAGTCGCGAATTGATTGGGGAATTATTTTCTGTGTTCTATTGCTAGCATTAATTGGCCTAGCATCCATTTATGTTGCCGGAACCCATGATCGTCAACAGGTGAGTGTGGTTCGTCAAGTTGTAACTCAACTTGCTTGGTACGTTATTGGTACTATTTTAGTGATTGTGATTATGCAATTTGACTCTGAGCAGTTATGGAAAATTGCGCCGATAGCTTATTGGGTTGGCGTTTTTCTAATGTTTGCAATCCTAATTTTTTATAGTCGATCATACTATGCAAGTACGGGTGCAAAGAGCTGGTTTGCAATTGGGCCGTTTACTTTTCAACCTTCTGAAATTATGAAACCAGCGTATATCTTAATGATGGGTAGGGTTATCACTACTCATAATAGTGAGTATGGTGTCCATTCTGTTAGAAATGATTGGCATTTAATTGGTACAATGGCGCTATGGCTATTGCCAATTCTGATATCATTGAAGTTTCAAAATGACTTTGGGACTGCATTGGTCTTTTGTGCTATTTTCGCTGGAATGGTGTTAGTTTCGGGGGTTACTTGGAAAATTATTGCCCCTGTAGCTGCAGGAATTGCAGCTGTTGGTGGGACTGTTTTAGCTATGGTTACTAGTTCCACAGGACAACGCATTTTGGAACATGTTGGATTTCAAGCATATCAATTTGACCGTGTTAATACATGGTTAAAGCCTGATCAAGATACATCTAATCAAGGATATCAGTTATGGCAAAGTATCAAAGCTGTTGGATCCGGTGGTATTACAGGAACAGGGTTTAATAACTCGCATGTATATGTACCAGTTAGAGAATCTGATATGATTTTCTCAGTCATTGGTGAAAACTTTGGATTCTTAGGAAGTATTTTGTTAATTTTATTGTATTTATTACTAATCTACCTTATGATTCGGGTAACCTTTGATACGAGAAACGAATTCTATGCTTATGTATCTACAGGGGTTATTATGATGATTTTATTCCACGTTTTTGAAAACATTGGAATGAATATTGGATTATTACCACTGACCGGGATTCCATTACCATTTATTTCTGCAGGGGGATCTTCTCTGATTGGGAACTTAATTGGGATTGGAATGATTATGTCAATGAGATATCATCATCATTCGTATATGTTTAGTAATAACAAGGAGTTCCATTAAGGACGGTAGGAAAATGGCAAATTTTGATTATCCATGGTTGATTGAAGATCATGATGATTATGCTTACATCAAATTTTCACCCATTGCAGTCAAGGCTTTGGGAAAATTAGTATTTTTAGATCTACCTGATGTTGGAGCTCATTTAAAAAAAGGAATGCCAAGTATTGGAATTGAGGCTGAAAACTGGATAGGAACTAGCAAAGTCCCAGTTAATGGTATAGTGACAGCAGTAAATCAACAGATTGTTGATTTTAAGAGTTGTCATTTAACTAGTGATGATTGGCTTTTAAAGATAGTTTTAGATTGAATTACAATGTAATGATTCAAAAGTAGGATACGACTATATTAGCCATATCAATTACAAATAGGCCTTAAGCATTCGTGATGCCGGATGTTTAAGGCCATTTCTATATAAGAATATTGTCACAATTATTGATTATTAATTATGAGGATGAATTATGGTGAAAAATGATATAACCAAAACAATGTTAATGCTTTCTGATATCCATCGACGCCTAATGGATGGACAAGTTTATTTAGAAGCCATTAATGAAGTGGATACTTTAATTCACAATGCCGAACGAAAGCAATGGACACCTGTGGAAGTTGCACAACCAGAATATGAAGTTCGGACATTATTTGGTGATTTTGTGGATAATGTCCAACAGGGGCATCATGTTAAAATGAGTGACCAATTAATAACTGGTATAATTGAGAATTCAACCACCGACAGTATGGCATTTCGCCGAATGTTATTAGTAACATTGGAATTAGGTTTGGAAAACAACTTAATTACTACGGAACAGTTGACAACCCTTTTTCGGCATTTTAGTCAACCACAAGTTCTGTTATCCCATATTGATGAACCTACTAATAAGGCAGCATATGGGCGCTCAATTGCAGTTAATATTATCAGGTTAATGTTGATCGCTGATCGGTCTGGTTACTTTTTCTTGACGCAAGATGACTTGGATAAATTCTTGAATACAGTTGGGATGTTACCTGTTTTAGAAAAGGACAGTCGCGGATTTGTCTCACATGTCGGTTGGGTTCACATGTATACAGGGATTGCTAACCTTTATAGTGAACTTTGCGAGCATGATGAATTAGTTCGCGGTAATAAAATTTTCCTATTATCAACTTTGGTAGAAGGGTATAAAAGTATAGATACGCCACTGGATATGGGAGAAAATGAAGACGTTGCCAGTTTTCTGATTAAGTTATTCGATCAGCATCGGTTGTATCAAGAATTTTTTGTTAAGGAAGTTGGGATATGGCGTACAGAAATCAACCACTTTAGCATATTTTCAAAGGAACAATGGGTTCGCTTATTTAATTATCGCCGCCTCATGCAAAGCTTAATTATGGATGGTAATTTACCGTCTAAAGTTATGAAAGCAATTGTTAAGGATTGATAGTATAAATCGGTAGTCAATATTGCGATTTATATGTTATACTTAAGGCTCGATAAAGTCGGAAGAAATAAATTATAGTAAAAGGTGGTATTGTAATGACAGCCCAAAAACTGAACGTTGCCTTATTATTTGGTGGCAATTCATCTGAGCATGATGTTTCTAAACGATCTGCTCATAATATCTTTGATGGGATGAATAAAGACAAGTATAACGTGAAGGTCTTTATGTTTACCAAGGATGGGATTCTACTAGATAACAATTATTCGCAACGCATTTTTGATGGAGAACATGAAGATCAAGTTGTGAAAGAGGCATACGCCAAGATGGATTTAGATTCTCCATTGGCGCCATTGGCAGCACTGCAAAGTGCGGGACCAATTGACTTTTTCTTCCCAGTTATTCATGGTAACCTTGGGGAAGATGGAACTGTTCAAGGTCTGTTCCGGTTACTAAAGAAGCCATATGTAGGCTCTGGTATTACGGCGAGTGCATTATCTTTTGACAAGGACTATACTAAGCGAATTCTTGATTTAGCAGGAGTTCGTAATACACCTTATGTATTGGTAACTCCAGAAAATCGGGATCAATATACGTGGTCAGTTATTCAAAAGGAACTTGGGAACACTGTATTTGTAAAACCTGCTAAACAAGGGTCATCAGTTGGTATTCACAAAGTTACTAATGAAGCTGAGTTCAAAGAAGCATTAGATGACGCATTTGTTTACGATTATAAGGTGCTTGTTGAACAGGCAATTAATAATCCACGAGAAATTGAAATCTCTATTTTAGGTAATGAGAAACCAATTGCTTCTAAGCTTGGTGGTGTCAGAGTTCCTAAGGGTGATGAATTTTACGATTATGAAAATAAGTTCGTTGATGCATCGGGGGTTGTGTTCGACTTACCAGTGATCTTGCCAGATAAGTTAACTAAGGAAATCACTGAGATGGCTTTGAAGGCTTACAAGGCATTAGATATGAAAGGTTTGGCTCGGATTGATTTCTTAGTTGACGAGAATGATGTGCCATACTTAGGTGAGCCAAATACTTTACCTGGTTTTACTAATATCAGCCTATACCCACAAATGTGGAGTGTATCAGGGATTGATTATTCAACTTTAATTGATAAGTTAATTGAATTAGGAATTGCTGAGTTTGAACGTCGTTCTAAGATTAAGTACTCCTTTAAAGAATTAGGCGAAGAACACGTTGGTAAAAAAGAGTATCATTAAATGATAATTAAAAACTGAATTAAGATAAAAG
>NZ_JACJKU010000075.1 GCF_016901675.1 Limosilactobacillus coleohominis | reverse complement strand
ATATAAATATATTTGTGTGAAATTTGATATAATTATTTTTGAAATTTTTTAAATCCAATTGTAATATTTGTTACCTTGATAAATATATTTATTAAAAGGTTAAGGATCTTTAAATTTTTTATTGTCAATCCAAATCTGTTTGTCCATTAACCACGATTTTTAGAAAATATTATTGGAAAAATTCCAAATTTTACCTAGAATAGTACAAGTAGATATTTTACAGAGGCACGGTATCTTGAATTAATCTATGAATATCAATGGGGATTTATCATGTTATTGTATCTTGATTACATTGCAATCATTTCGTTTGTTTTATTCATCATTATGCTAGTGGTGCGCTTACGTCGTATCAGGCGAACTGGCGATTACAGTAATGCTGGCCACTTTACTGTTTTCTTTAGTTGGTTGTTAATTATTGTTTTCTTCGTCAGCATTAGCGGAATTGCATACGGAGCAGCACGACCTTCCCAATTCAATCAATTAACTTCTAATTTAGATCATCATCTACATTCACATACTAAATCAAACAACTCTAATCAGGCCACTCAAAAAAGCAGTAGTTCTCAAGCATCTAAAAGTTCTGATGAATCAGATTCATCCGCAAAAGTGCCAAATGTTGTCTGGAGTCCTCATGATCCAGAAATTGCTGATGGCAGTTCCGTTGTACGAGTTCGTTTCCTTGTCCCCGCTAATACTAGCGTAACCGTTAGGGGGCACTTACATCATCAGCGCTATGGATATGTTCCTGCAGATGATCAAAAGCAAGATGTTACCTTGAAATTTACAGATGCTGGTAAATATGATGTAGTCATTAACCATGGTGGTAAAACTTACACTAAAGAGCTTGAAGTGAATTAATATAATATTTAACTACTATAAAAGCGATTCAAGAACTTTAGATCAGTTCTCGAATCGCTTTTTTGTCTACATATTGCAATGACATGATACGTGTCGATCAAAGAAGCCAGTAATTCTACTTTGTAATAGTAGTCCAAAAAGTGTTCCTACATGAATCGCATACATGTGATGATTGTAAAGGGTACAACCTGCAATAATAATTACCGGCAGCAGAACATTAAACCACTGTACAAATTGTGCATTAACTCGCCGCTTCAAAATAATTGTTAAATCATCATGGGGATGAAAACAGCAGTCACATGTTTGGTAAAGCAAAAAGCCTAAAAAGGCAATGGTTAAGCCAATCATATCTAACCCCAACCGCCACCAAAAATTAAGTTGATCAATTCCTACCATTCGATAAGCATCCGCAAAAAGCTGCATCAAAATACTGTATGGAATTAAAAAGGTTAGCTCGCGAGTAAACCTTCTTAACTGCCAACGCCCCGACAAAATCACATTCAGAATAATGACTACCATTCCTTCAGTAAAAATCGTTTCGGTCATTGTCCATCCAAGCGTGTGCATAATATTTACAATTGATGCTGGCCATAGCATACTTCCAACGTTTGTCACAATGGTTAATGAATGCCCCATGGCATTTAAAATAATTGCCAGAATTAAATAACTATATCGCCTCAATCAACACGCATTCTTTCCTATTGATCTTAATTATCATTATATAATTTTTCTTTCATATTAGTTATAAGATTACCATTAAAGTAAAATAACACGTTAAAGGCTCAGCCTTTAACGTGTTATTCTCCTTTAGTTACTATTCAATTAGTCCTTCCAAGGATCATGTAAGATCATGGTTTGTTCACGGTCAGGACCAACTGAAACGGTTGCTAGTGGAGTATCGGTTAACTCTTCAATCCGCTTCAGGTAGTTCTTCGCATTTTCAGGAAGATCATCAAACTTAGTAACATTAGTGATGTCTTCATCCCATCCTGGAAGTTCATCATAAACTGGCTTACAACGGTCCAATTCTTCCAGACTAGCTGGGTAGTAATTGATTTCCTTACCATCTAATTCATATGCTCGTGCAATCTTGATGGTCTTTAAACCAGATAAGACATCCAACAAGTTTAGACTTAAATAGTTCAAACCGTCGACCCGGTGAGCATGCCGCAATGCAACTGCATCTAACCAGCCAACCCGGCGTGGACGACCAGTAACAACTCCATATTCATGACCAGTTTCACGAATGTGGTCACCAATTTCATCGGTTAATTCTGTTGGGAATGGACCTTCACCAACCCGTGTAGTATAGGCTTTGCAAATTCCAACAACACGATCAATTCGGTTAGGACCTACACCAGCACCAGTTGAAGCACCACCGGCTGCTGGGTTAGAAGACGTTACATATGGGTAAGTACCGTCATCAATATCCAGCATGGTTCCTTGGGCGCCTTCAAAAAGGACCTTCTTATCGGCATCCATTTCATCGTTGATTAATAGGGAAGTGTCAGTAACATACTTCTTAAGTTCTTGACCATATTGATAGTATTCATCAAAGATGTCGTCAAACTTCAATGGTTCTACACCATAGATCTTTGTGAATAGTGCATTCTTCAAATCAAGGTTTTCACGGAGCTTCTTTTCAAAAGTATCCTTTTCTAAGAGGTCACACATCCGAATCCCAATCCGAGCTACTTTATCCATGTAAGTAGGACCGATTCCTTTTTGGGTGGTACCGACCTTTTGATCACCCTTGGCCTTTTCTTCACACTTATCCAGCAAGATATGGTAAGGCATTGTCACATGAGCACGGTTAGAAATACGCAATCCAGAAACGTCAACGCCGTTATCTTCAAGGTAATGGATTTCTTCCAATAGTGCCTTAGGATTAACAACCACTCCGTTACCAATCACAGAAAGCTTCTTTGCACCAAAAATTCCAGAAGGAACAAGCCGCAAAGCAAACTTCTTACCTTCAAAGACAATTGAGTGACCTGCGTTGTTTCCCCCTTGGGAACGAACAACAACGTCAGCTTCTTGACTCAGGTAATCAGTCATCTTACCTTTTCCTTCGTCACCCCATTGACTACCAACAATTACTACTGATGCCATTAAGTATTCACCTCATTATTCATTTCTTATAACTTATAAGCACACAGTTACTTAATAATACTACATAATCCAGTCAAAAATTTCAAGCATCTTAGCGAACTATTTCAAAAGAACTTTCTAAAAATGTCCGTGTATCATATTGACTAATTTTGAAGTTCTGTTATATTAGCAAATGGTTCCTGACCGACTTGGTTTTATGAAAGGTGGTTTTCCTAGGTGGAAACTTTTGATTATGATGATATCCAATTAATCCCAAATAAATGTGTTATCAAGAGTCGTAAAGAAGCTGACACAAGTGTTCAATTTGGGCCACGTAAATTCAAGATTCCCGTGGTTCCAGCTAACATGGAAAGTGTTATTAACGAAGATCTTGCGGTTTGGCTAGCTCAGAATGGTTACTACTACGTAATGCACCGTTTTGAACCTGAAAACCGGGCTAGTTTTGTCAAAAGAATGCATGATCGCAATCTCTTTGCATCAATTTCTGTTGGAATCAAAGATGCAGAGTATGATTTCATTGATCAACTAAAATCCGAACATTTAGATCCCGAATACATTACGATTGATGTTGCACACGGACATTCTGATTTTGTAATTAAAATGATCCAATACATCAAAAAACAGTTGCCAAATACTTTTGTCACTGCTGGTAATGTTGCCACTCCAGAAGCAGTTCGTGATCTGGAAAATGCGGGTGCCGATGCTACTAAGGTAGGAGTTGGTCCTGGTAAAGCTTGTATCACTAAATTAAAGACCGGATTTGGTACGGGCGGATGGCAACTAGCCGCTTTGCGTCTTTGCAGCAAGGCTGCTCGTAAACCCCTCATTGCCGACGGTGGAATCCGTCATAACGGTGATATTGCGAAATCTGTTCGCTTTGGTGCTTCGATGGTTATGATTGGTTCCATGCTAGCTGGCCATCAAGAGTCACCTGGCCACATTATTACAATTGATGGAAAGCAGTTTAAGCAGTACTGGGGTTCCGCATCTGAAGTTCAAAAGGGTGCTTACCGCAATGTCGAAGGTAAACAAATGCTGGTTCCATTCCGTGGCTCTATCAAGGACACATTACATGAAATGCAAGAAGATCTCCAATCTTCAATTTCATACGCTGGTGGCCGTGATCTTGAATCAATTACCAAGGTGGATTACGTCATTGTTAAAAACTCCATTATGGATGGTGACTACTAAAATAAAATCCCTGAAAGGGTCTTTACATCTGAAAAAAATAGGGCTATCTTATCAAGAGTATATTTTTTTAATTCAAGGGAGGTAGCGCTATGGATGCTCAAAAGAACGACAAGCTTGAAGATATTCGTGAAGCTCGTCAGGAAATTTTAAGTGGTGAAAAACGGTCTGCCATTATGATTGGTCGAGTGGCGTCACTATTTACAATTATGATGTATGTTTCCTATATCCCACAGATTATGGCAAACTTACAAGGGCATCCAGTCAATATCCTTCAACCAACAGTGGCCGCATTCAATGGTTTCTTATGGTGCGCATATGCTTTAAACAAGCGGCACCGCGATTGGGCAGTGTTCATTGGTAATTTCCCAGGAATTATTTTTGGAATTATCACTGTAGTTACAGCACTGTTGGCTCATTAATGATGATGTTTGATAAATTTTAAAATCTAATTTGAGGCTGGGTTTCACCCAACCTCTTTTTATTGAAACGGGAGGAAAGATCTTGAATAAAGAACGACTGTGGACTGGGTTAGCAATTATTGCCTGTATGATGTGGGGAATTTCATCGCTTTTTGCAACCGCCCTTTTTAAACTGAGTCCTAATATCAATGCCCTCTGGCTTTCACAAATCAGGCAGCTTACTTCTGGACCGATTTTACTAATTATCGCTGCAGTTACTGGTGGACAACCTTTTGGTATTTTTAAAAAGGACTGGCATAACCTCGTTACCCTGATTTGCTACGGGGTGTTTGGAATGTTACCTGTACAATTTTGCTATTTCATGGCCGTTCAAGAAGGTAACGCGTCCATTGCCACTGTTCTCCAATTCATTGGCCCATTCTTTATTATTGGTTACGTTGCCTTATTCCGCCATCAACGTCCCCTTCGGATCCAAATTATCGCTGCTGTTTTCGCCTTTTTAGGAGTGGTATTGCTTGCGACAAATGGTCACCTAACCGAACTAGCAATTACACCTGCAGTTCTATTCTGGGGATTACTATCTGCAGTGGGTGTTGCTACAAACACTTTGATTCCACAGAATTTGATCAAACAAGGTTATTCATCGTTAACTATTACTGGTTGGGGGATCTTCTTTTCTGGATTGGCACTCTTCTGTTTCCACCCGGCACAGCCTACTCTACCTCACACTAATTTAGTCTGGTGGTATGTTGCTGCCGTTGTCGTGATTGGAACATTGATTCCTTTCCAACTGGCTACCAATTCTTTAAAGTACATCAGTGCGACTAACTTTAGCCTAACGGATGCTTTTGAACCGGTCACTGCTACCATGGGTTCAGTAATCTTCTTTAACCTCCATATGACAGGGATGGACTGGTTAGGATCTGCACTCATTGTTGGTGCTGTCATTGCCTTAAATTTGCCATTACCCAAATTTTTTAGAAAAGAATTGTAATATTATTATCAAGCTAACAACCCTCTAATTGTCATTAATATCGACAATTGGAGGTTTTTTTAATTACATATTTTGCGTAAAAATGTATACCATTTAAATTAACAATCTAATTGGTATATGTTAAATCCAGAAATGGTCTATATGAAATAATCATCATCTTTGATAAAAAATATCTTAGTATAACGCTTTAATAAGCAAAAGTGTTCAATTTGTGCATTGACGATTCTCACTAAATGGTCTTACAATTTACGCATACCAATGGAAGCGATTACATCAGATTGATGTGAGAGGAGTCTTATTATGGATAGAGAAAAAGCAAATGTACTTTGGTTTGACCAATTACACCGTAAAGACGTCAATTTAGTTGGGGGTAAATCATCATCATTAGGTGAAATGACTTCTTCAATGGACGTTCCAGTTCCCTATGGATTCGCAACTACCGCAAGTGCCTACCGTGAATTCATGGATAAAACAGGCCTCAAAAGTAAGGTTAACGAACTCCTTGCTGAAATTAAAGATTACGAAGACTCAGATGAGTTACACAATACTTGTTCAAAAATTCGTCAAATTATCGTCGAAGCTGAAATGCCAGATGACATCGAACGTGATATTAAATTAGCTTACGCCCAGTTATCTGACAAGATGGGTCAAAAGGATCCATTTGTAGCTATTCGTTCTAGTGCTACTGCCGAAGATCTTCCTGATGCATCATTTGCTGGTCAACAAGAATCATATCTAAACATTACTGGTGCAGATAATGTTGTGAAGTGCGTTCAAAAATGCTATGCATCATTATTTACAGACCGAGCTACTTATTATCGTCACAAGCAAAACTTCCCTGCTGACAAGGTTGCTTTATCTGCAGCAATTCAAATGATGGTCTTCTCCAAGGCATCTGGGATTATGTTCTCCGTGAACGTCGCTAATGGTAATGACAAGCAAATTGTTCTAGACACTATTTATGGTCTTGGTGAATACATCGTCCTAGGAAAAGTCACTCCAGACCACTTTGTAATTGACAAAGAATCTTTAGACATTGTCGACCGGAACATTGTTAATAAACCAATTATGCTCGTCCGTAAAGAAGACGGTGGTACCGATGAACAACCTGTTCCTGATGACATTGCTGATCAACAAGTTCTGACCGATGACCAAGTTAAAGAATTAGCAGGTTACGCAAAGAAAATTGAACAGCACTACGGTTGCTACATGGATATGGAATTTGCTCTGGACAAGAACACCAATAAACTATGGATTGTTCAAGCCCGTCCAGAAACTGTTTGGTCAAGGCGGAATAAAAAGCATCAATCTGAAGAGGGGGCCTCATCATTGGGTAACGCAACAAAAGCTGAAGTAGTAGTTCGTGGATTACCAGCTAGTCCTGGTTTTGGTGCTGGTAAGGTTCACGTCATTGCTAGTCCAAAAGATATTGACGAATTCAAAGACGGCGAAGTTTTAGTGGTTCTACACTATTCGGTACTGATGAGTTTTCATCAGTGCCGTTTTTGTATATGATGACAATAAAAAAGGACAATTACCCCAAAAAATACACACACGGTAATTGC
>NZ_JACJKU010000074.1 GCF_016901675.1 Limosilactobacillus coleohominis | reverse complement strand
ATTAAGGAACATGTCAATGGTGAAGGTGAAGTTATTGGGGTTGCCGCTGCAGCTGAAGAATCAATTGCAGAAATGGATGATGATGAAAAGGCTGATTTTCTTGAAATGGAAGGTGTTAAGGAACCAGGTTTGAACCGCTTAATTCGGGTAGCTTATAAATTATTGGGACTTGAAACCTTCTTTACTGCAGGTGGTCCTGAAACTCGGGCATGGACATACCGAAAGGGAACTAAGGCACCACAAGCAGCGGGGATTATTCACTCTGACTTTGAACGAGGCTTTATTCGTGCTGAAGTAATGAGCTTTGATGATCTGGATAAATTAGGTTCTGCTGCTAAGGTGAAGGAAGCTGGAAAACTGCGTCTGGAAGGTAAAGACTACGTGATGCAGGATGGAGACATTGTTGAATTCCGCTTCAATGTTTAATTGATAATTAACGGATAAGAGAGGAGTTACATCGTGAGCGAACAACCACGGAATGCTGCTGCTGGACAACGGCAAAAGCAATACATTAAAGAAAATAATAAAGAAGCTGGAAAGTTATTTAGTGAATATGGACTTACTCGTAAGAATGAAGAGTTTATGTACCAGCTTAACAAACAGTTAGACGCTAAAAAGGTAGCTGCTGATAAGAAGAAAACCTGGATCAATGAGACGGTTGCCAAATTACAAGAAGGTCAGAAAAAGGGACAAACCGCAAAAGCATTGTTTGGTACCCCTACTACCTATGTAGATGAATTATTGAATCCTAAGAAGAAGGAGCCAACAGTTCAAGGTAACAATAACTTTGGATTATTAGCCCTGGATAATGGGATGATGTTCTTTGCAATCTTCTCATTTATGTTTGGTTTAATTTCATTTATTAACCCAAACTCACTTAGTCAAAATGGTCACTATGGTAGTTCTGGATTAACGGCAATTTTGATTGTTGCCATCGCCGGTGGATTATTATTCGGGTACATTGCTAAAATCATGGCACCATACAAGGATAAGAAGACTGGCAAGGTCGTTCAACGTAGTTTATGGATGCGTATCGGTATGATCGTAGTTGCTTTTGCAATTTGGATTGGTATCTATACAGTGACAGCCTTCTTACCAAACAGCATCAACCCTCAAACCAATAAGTGGGTTTACATTATCTTAGGGATTGTTATTTTTGGTGCTGACCTATACTTACGGACAAGATTTAACATTGTTAATAACGTCTTTGCTGGTCAACCACGAACGAAAAAATAATTTTTAGATTTTATCAAATTTTCCTTGACCTGAAGTGAATTTCCTAGTAGGTTAAATACTAACAAAATTCATAAAGGAGTGTATATTTGATGTCAAATTGGGATACAAAGTTCGCAAAAAAGGGTTTAACCTTCGACGATGTACTCTTAATTCCTGCAGAAAGTCACGTTTTACCGAACGAAGTTGATTTGAGTGTACAATTAGCGAAGAACATTAAGCTAAATGTACCATTTATCAGTGCTGGTATGGATACCGTTACTGAAAGCTCAATGGCAATTGCCATGGCTTTACAAGGTGGAATGGGTGTTGTCCACAAGAACATGTCCATCCAAGCGCAAGCTGGTGAAGTATCAACTGTCAAGGGTGTTTCTCTTGCTGGTAACTTTGACAAAGCTGCTACTGATGATCAAAATCGCTTGTTAGTAGCTGCTGCCGTTGGGGTCACTTCCGACACCTTCGAACGTGCCGAAGCCCTACTAAAGGTGGGTGCTGATGCGATTGTAATTGATACCGCACACGGTCATTCTGCTGGTGTATTACGGAAGATCGCTGAAATTCGTGATCATTTCCCAGACGTCACTTTAATTGCTGGTAACGTGGCAACTGCTGAAGGAACAAAGGCACTTTTCGATGCTGGAGTCGATGTAGTTAAGGTTGGTATTGGACCTGGCTCTATTTGTACAACACGGGTAGTTGCTGGTGTTGGTGTCCCTCAAATTACAGCCATTTATGATGCAGCTTCAGTTGCTCGTGAGTATGGTAAAACCATCATCGCTGACGGTGGTATTAAGTACTCTGGTGACATTGTAAAGGCCTTAGCAGCTGGTGGTAATGCCGTAATGCTTGGTTCAATGTTCTCTGGTACTACTGAAGCACCTGGTGACGTCTTTGAAGACAATGGTAAGAAGTACAAGGCATACCGTGGAATGGGATCTGTTGGTGCGATGGCACAATCTCATGGTTCTTCCGACCGTTACTTCCAAGGCGGGGTTAACGAAGCTAACAAGCTCGTTCCAGAAGGAATTGAAGCCCGGGTTGAATACAAGGGTGATGTTGCTGACATTATTTTCCAAATGGTTGGTGGCTTACGTTCTGGTATGGGATACTGTGGTGCCCCTGACATTCAAATCTTAATTGACAAAGCCCAATTTGTTCAAATTACTAATGCTGGTTTACGTGAATCTCATCCGCACGATGTTCAGATCACGAAGGCAGCTCCAAACTACAAATAAAATTTGACATTAAAAAAGCTGTGACCGTGTCACAGCTTTTTCTTTTGCAAAGTAAATAATTGGTAAAGCCACTCTGGATCTGGGGAATTATTATGATGAACAGTGTATAATTAAAGCAGTTATATTCTCGCTAGAGGGGGAACCACGATGAAAATATTAGTTGTAGATGACGATAAGGAAATCGTTCAATTGCTTGAAATCTATGTTCGTAATGAGGGATATGAACCTGTTGCAGCCTACAATGGCAAGGATGCGTTGACCAAGTTAAACACCACCCCAGACATTGGATTGGTAATTCTTGACTTGATGATGCCAGAAATGGACGGAATGGAAGTTATTAAACGAATTCGTAAGGATTCTTCTATTCCGATTCTGGTTCTATCTGCCAAAACAGCGGATATGGACAAGATTCAAGGGCTCATTACCGGAGCGGATGATTATGTCACGAAACCATTCAACCCGCTTGAGGTGATGGCACGGGTACGTTCATTATTACGGCGTAGTGAAGGTCAAATGACTAATGACCAACCAGATATTTTAAATGTAGGTCCACTGCAAATTAATAAGGATTCCCATGAAGTAAAGACGATTAAAGGAGACACGATTCAGTTAACTGCCTTGGAATTTGGGATTCTATATTTGTTGGCATCCCATCCTAACCGGGTTTTCTCGGCAGATGATATTTTTGAACGAGTTTGGCAACAAGAATCGGTGGTTTCTGCCAAAACGGTCATGGTTCATGTGAGCCACTTGCGGGACAAGATTGAAGCAGCCACTGGCGGTGAAAAAGTGATTGAAACCGTCTGGGGTGTTGGTTATAAAGTTGAAGCCCATTAATATGTTAGAAGGAGCTTGATGGTGAGTGAAAGAGCACTGCTATCGTGCTCTTTTTTAGTAGGTTTTCAGCGATAAACAATCTAATGGTATAATGTGGCGTGAATTTAAAGAATTGGGGATAGAATGTTGAAATTAACTGCACGTGAAAAGGGTGCGCTCTTTTTTGAGGGAATCATCACGGTAATTTTATTAGTGCTAATTAATTTAGCATTAATTATAATCATTCAAAATGTGATCCAGACTAATCAGGGCGTTGCCAGTGGGATATTTATTATTAAACAGTCATTGAAGATAGGACCGCTGCAAACCCAGATTTGGTCATATCAACGAATTGTCATTGTGATCTTTATCGTCATTGATATTTTTGTTGTCTGGTGGCGCCTGTTACGACGGTACCATCAATACCAAATCAACCATATTATTAAAGAACTTCATTACATTGCCCAAGGGCACCTGGATCATCGGATTCCGTTTCGGCTCAAGGGACGTACTCAAAACGTGGTAACGAGTGTTAATGCACTGGTTGATAGTGCAGTACAGTCAATGAATGATGAACGGCAAATTGAAAAGTCCAAAGATGAATTAATTACCAATGTGAGCCATGATTTGCGGACCCCATTAACCAGTATTATTGGCTACCTGCGGTTAATTGAAGATAAGCAGTATCATTCTGAAGAAGACATCCTGAAATACTCACACATTGCTTATGAAAAGGCTAAGCAAATGAAGAATATGGTGGAAGACCTCTTTGAATATACTAAGGTTCAACAGCACGGGGCACCTGTTAATATTATGTCGGTCGATCTTGGACAACTCCTAGAACAGGTAAGTGCAAGTTTCGAATTAGAAGGCGAAAATAAGGGAATACAGGTTTCATCTCAAACAACACCGTCACCATTAATGATTGATGCCGATCCAGAAAAATTAGGACGGGTCTTTAGTAATTTAGTTGCCAATGGTATCAAATATGGACACGGTGCTAGTTACATCAAACTTAATGCTCAACAACATGGTGATAATGTAGTTGTTACAGTAGCTAATGATGGAGAGCCAATCCCTAAAGAATCCATTGCTCATCTTTTCGAACGTTTCTATCGGGTTGAAGCATCCCGTTCCAAGGCTACAGGTGGTACTGGTTTAGGTCTTGCAATCGTCAAAAGTGTTGTTGATTTGCATCATGGAACGGTACAAGTTAAATCTGATGATCATGAGACTGCTTTTATCGTAACGTTACCAACTAAACAAGGAGATTCAAAAAAGAATAATGCTCAAATACATTAGACATTTGATCATATATACCTTTCTAAGTCTATTAATGATCTGTGGCATAGTTAGTTATCCAACTTCAGGAAAAGCAGCAGTTGCCGCAAATGCTGCAATTGCTGTTGATGCACAAACAGGTCAGGTTTTGTACCAGCAAAATGCTGATAAAAGATTAGCAGTAGCTTCAATGAGTAAACTGCTTACTATTGCAGTTATTGAGCATGAAATTGATGCCGGACGCTTAAAATGGTCTAGCCAAGTCAAAATCACCCCTGCTGAAGCCAAATTATCAAGGGCAAGCGGTTATTCAAATGTGCCGCTTCAGTCTGGAAAAAGCTATACCGTTAAAGAATTGACTGATGCTGCGCTAATTAAATCTGGTGATGCTGCTACCATTGCACTTAGTCGTGCGGAAGGTAAAAATACGCAACAGTTTGTTCAACAAATGGGTGCTGAAGCGCAACGCATTGGTTTATCTAATTATCGGTTATATAATGGGGTTGGTCTTGAAAATAAAGATATGGCAAGCTTTAAACTTGCACGAACTGCTGGTTCGGCTGAAAACGAGATGACTGCCCGCGATGTTGCTAAACTTTCTCGCTACCTCATTAACAACTATCCATCCATTTTAAAAATTACTAAACAACGGGTTTTGAAGTGGGACGGTAAAACTTATCAGAATGGGAATGAATTGTTAGCTGGTAATTCCAATGCACCACGCCAAGTCAAAGTAGATGGTTTAAAAACCGGTACCTCAGACAAAGCAGGGCAATGCCTCGCATCTACAGGGGTTTATAATGGACATCGGATTATTACCGTTGTGATGCATGCTGGTGATCGGTTTACTCAAACTAAAGAAGTTTACCAGGAAGTGTTTACCAAGTGGACTCCTAATAATGGTAAGCAATCGTTGCGGGTGAATGTTGAACATGGTCAAAAAAAGCAGGTTGTAGTTCAAACCAAGCAAAATGTCACCGTTTGGCAACCCAAAGGTCAAAGAATCAAGCCAGAATTAGTTGCAAGTAAGGCATATCGCGGTGACCAAGGGTTAAAAGCACCACTAAAGAAAAATAACAGTGTTGGTAAAATTACATTTAAAGGGTTAACCAACATTAATGGTCAACCACTGCAAATTGGGGCGTATCCTGCAGAAGAAGTAAATCGTTCCGGTATTTTAGGATGGCTTGAAACCTTCTTTTAACAAATTCTTAAATAATTAATTAAATGTAAGAGTTTACACTAGATATTCAGCAAATTTTAAATATGATAAACTATTTAAGGATATAATTTTGCGTCAGCAAGATTGTGATCAGTAATTTTTTCGAGTGACTTCATATCTTTTGGAGGATTGTTCATTGCCACAGAAAGCCCATCAAATTAATCCAGAAAAACAGCCATGGCTGGAAAATTTAGGGATTGCCATGCCGCTTTGTCTTAGTTACCTCCCAATTGGGATTGCGTGTGGGATCCTACTTCACGCGGCTGGGATGAATTTCTTATTGACGTTGTTAGTATCTGTAATGGTGTTTTCCGGTGGAGCACAATTTATTTTGGCGTCTCTATTGGTTTTAGATGCACCGGTTTCCAGTATTTTTATGACATTGTTCTTCTTGGAATTGCGTTATGCATTGCTAGGATCAAGTTTGTCAAAATACTTCCGTAACGAGTCACAACGGTTCGTCTTATTATTTTCAGCATCGATGAATGACGAAAATTATGCTGTTAATTATCTAAAATTTGCGACTGATAAAAATTGGACCACGCGTGACGCATTAATGGTTGAACACTATTCATTGATTTCGTGGGCAACTGGGAATCTGATTGGTGGTTTAATCGGAAGTGCTGTTTCGATTGATTTAACCATTGTTGATTTCGCATTAACAGCGCTGTTTATTTATATGATCGTGATGCAAATTCAAAATAACATTACGTTGTTGATTTGCTTGCTATCTGTAATTACGTCGTTCTTCTTCCTGTTGCTGACTAAAAATACAATTGGGATTATTTGTTCAACGTTAGTAACTTCCTTAATTGGTTTTGCAATTGAAAACCAGGTTCGTAAGCATTCTAAACATCCAGATAAAACGTGGATTTTGAGTAAAATTAAGCGACCTCGGATTACCAAAACTACAGTTGAGGATATGGAAGGCGACAACGCGCCGGATGAAGAAAAGAAACTCAATTCTGAACTTAATGATGGAGATAAGTAATGGTTAATATGGCGAATAGTTTAGTACTGGCATCTTTAGTACCGAGTCATCATAATTTAACATACCACTTGATTGTAATTGTCATTTCAGCAATGGCAGCATTCATTCCTCGTTATTTTCCAATGCGGTTCTTTACCAACCGACCGATTCCGGAATGGTTTAATGAATGGATGAAATATGTTCCAGTGAGCTTATTTACTGCCCTGGTCGTGAAAGGAATTTTTGTTGATTCTAAGTATCGATTAGTTGTTGATCACATTCACTTATTTGGCAATTCTTTCACGGTTTATGGTCTGGCAAGCTATTTAGTAGCGGCCGTTTGTGTAGGACTCGTGGCTTACTTTACTCGATCGATGTTATCATCAGTGATTGTTGGTTTAGCAGTAGTATGGTTACTTTCAATTACTGTTGGGGTATAAGGAACCCAAAATAAAAAATTACCTAAATTTCAAGAATAAGTTAGCCACTGGACTCAAATAAATAATACTGACCAATTGATTATTGGTTGATGGAGCTGTGATATCTCTTGGTAGAAAGCCTTACGATAG
>NZ_JACJKU010000073.1 GCF_016901675.1 Limosilactobacillus coleohominis | reverse complement strand
AGGCTCTTTGTCAAATCCTGTTGATAGGTAAGAATCAGGTTATGCAACCTGGTTCTTTTTTTGTGCCATTTGACGATAATAAATGCGGTAGACCATATGATCAAAATTACGAAAGCCGAAGGCTGTTCGTTGAATCTGCTTAATCATTCTATTTATTCCTTCCATTGCACCATTACTGTATTTGAATTGAGAAGCATTAAGCACATACTCTAAATTCTGTCGAAGAGTTTTAATGACTATCGTCATTTGGGGACTTATTTGTTCCGACGGATAAAGCGCGTCAGTTAGTCCATCCATATCACGGTGGGATAAGTTAGTCATAATACTTTGCATTACGTTATAATCTGCCATTAATCGTTCATCTACCTGTAATCCTAAATCAACGCGCTCATTACTAGTTACTCGTTGCCTAATATGCCGATCATAGTATTCGTTCACGTTAGATAATTTTTCCTCTGATACTAAATACAAACGCCAACTGAACTTTAATAACCGATAATTACGAGATGTTTTTTCGAATCGTTTCATTACTTGAGCACGATATTGATTGAAAGCGCGGGTTAACATAGCGACAACATGAAATCTATCAATGATAATTTGGGCATTCGGGAATAAGCGTCTAGCAATTTCTTGATAGTAACTATTCAAATCCATTGAGATGGTCTTCACCCGTGCTCGTTCTTGTAGAGGAAAGCTTAGAAAATAGTTTTCAATCGTACGTTTATAACGATCCGGTAGGATCGCTTGAATCTTATGATTACCATCATTGTCAATACAAATAAAATGCAGCTGTCGATTAACTCCCCGAAATTCATCCAAGGCCATATTAATGGGTAATTCTTGCTTAATAAGTGGGGCAATGGCGCGACTTTGATCTAAATAGCGATTGACAGTACTTGGTGAAATATTGTTATCGTTGGCAATGCAATCTAAAGTACGATCATCTTGTAAGCTCATAATCACTTTGTTGCGAACTTTGTTCGCAATATGACAATATTTTTGCACAATTGGCGACTGCGCCAGCTGAGTATGCTGGCAATTTTTACACCGTACTCTTTGTTTATGGATTCGTAATATTACTGGATGACTAGCGTCATCAGCGGTAAATTTAGTGTTAACTTCTGAAAATCCAAATTTTACTAGTTGACGCTGGTGACATTCAGGACAGACATTATCCGGATAGATTAAAGTGAATTCATAGACTCGATATTTAATTAGCCGAATAAATTTATAAAAATAGCCTCGAAAAATTAGGTTGGAATCTTTAATTCCCAGTGCAAATTCGATAAAATTAGTATCAGAAGTCATCATGATTACTCCTTTCAATAGCAGAGCTATTTGGACGTAGTTTGTGTGGAGGGAAGTCGTGATGGCTTCCTTTCTTTATTTTACAAATAAAAATCCTGTTGTAGATTACCATAAGGTAATCCATCAACAGGATTTAGTATAGAGCCTATAAAAATGGCCAAGGGAGATGTCTCTCTTGGTCATTTCTGTATTTAATATTTAATTCTTATAACTATGCAAACGCAGTCATCACAGCACCTATAACTACTAATAACAAACCAATCATGGTGTACCGCATTTCAAATGGTGATTTTTGTTCATGTAGAACATAGATGCCACCAAGAGTTGAAAGAATAACATTCAACTGACTAAAGATAAATGCAACCGTAATTCCAATTGCTCGAGCACCAAAAATATAGCTCAAGCCGGCAATTCCCCATAGTAGTCCGGACAGAATATTTGCATATTGGCCACGTTGTTTAAATACCTTTGAGCCTTCAGTAATTAATTGATAGATCGTTACTCCTAATAAAATACCAATGGTCTCTGGCAAATAAATAGCTACAGAATCTGCATGCGCCAAAATTGGGAAGCGCGGAAAAGCAGAGTAAATAACATAACCAATAGTTGTCAATAGTAAGAACACAACATCCTTAGCAGCAACCAGCTTGCCAGAAGATTTATCTGTAATGGATGTTAACATAGCGCCAACAATGACTAACGCTAAAGCAAAAAATCCTAAAATAAGTTGTTTAGAACCCTGCCATTCATGGAAGATACAAACGCCAATTAAAGTATTACCAATTAACTGAAAAGCAGTTGATAAAGGCATCGTATTGGAAACACCAATCTTTTTCATTGACGCAAATTGGCCAAATTGACCGACGGACCAACATGCTCCTGATAGTACAGCTACTAAGAATGGAATTAAGCCAATTGATGGGCGAATAATTACCATACTAATCGTTGAAACAATCAGTGCACCTAATCCAATCCCAAATACTTGGTTACTAGATGATCCCCCGACTTTAGTTGAGATCAAAGGCATAACACCCCAACAAAGTGCTGGTATTAAGGCAATCACGTATCCCATAAGTTATTCAACTCCCTCTCTCTTAAGTTATGACTTCATTAGGATGCTATGAAAGCGCATTATTGACAAGCGTTTTCATTATTTATTTTGCTGTTTTATTACTATTATCGGAGCGATCAGGGAAATAAATGATAAACGTTGTTCCTTTATTAATTTTACTTTGAACTTTTATCGTTCCATGATGTAACTCTACAAGTTGACGCACTAATGATAATCCAATTCCAGATTCACCATATTTTGTATTCATTCTTGAACGATCTGCCTTGTAAAAGCGTTCCCAGATTTTGTTTAATTGGTCTTCTGTCATTCCAATCCCTGTATCAGAGACCTTAAATTGGGCTCCCTGAGGAAGCCGTTCACCGGTGACTTTAATATGTCCATTTTTGGTGAACTGAACGGCATTTTGAATCACATTAAACATAACTTGCACAAATCGATCATGATCCGCATAAACTCGCAATGGCCTTGGCGTTTCCACTTCAATTACGTCACCCTGCTCCCGAGCATTTGTTTCCAGTTGATCCTTCAAATTAGTTAGAACTTCACTTGCATCAAAAATTCGGCGATCCATTTTAATTTGATTAGTTCGAATTTTTTCATAGCTGAGGTTGTCATTAACTAACCTTATCAATCGTTTCGTATCATGTTGCATTAATTCAATACTGTGTTTACGGTCTTCTTCAGGAATAGCATCATACGCCAACCCCTCTAATAATCCATTAATAGTAGTTAATGGTGTTCTCATTTCGTGAGCCGCATCCGCCAGAAACTCTTTACGTCGTTCTTCTTGTTGTTGAATTTCATCTTGAGAAGCCTGCAATGAATCCGCCATCTTATTAAAGTTATTACTCAAATCATCTAATTCATCTTTACCACGATTTGATAAATGGATATCATAATTACCCTTAGCGATTTCATTTGTGGCTTGATTGATCTTATCAATTCGTTTGGTAATCGAACGAACAAGAAACAAGCTAGTAAAGACCGCAATAAGCATGGCTGCCACTGTCGCAAAAAGCATCTTTTGCATAATAAGTTGGTAAATCTGCCTTGCAGTTGATGAAAAGGTGCTAATGGTTACCACTGCTACCAGCTTATGGTTAAAAAAGTAAGGTTTAATCATGCCAATCATTTGGGGGATTGGCATGTTCTGGTGCTTCTTTTGCAGAACTTTAACGTCTGGAGAGGCAATTTGTTTTTTAATGGTTTTTCCTTTTCGTAATTTTTTCCAATCAGCTGGACTAATTTGTGGTGAATACCCTTGGCTGTTGTCATATCGAGTTCGCCCTTTAGCATCTAAAACAGCAAAATATACATTCTGACGTGATAACAATTTAGATTTTGAATCAATTGCTTGTTGTTGAAAGCCCACAATTTGGTTGGTACGACGATCAATTAAAACTTCATCATCCTGGATCAAACTATCCGCATACTGGCTTAGTTGGTACCAAGTATGATCATACATTGTTTTGTTAGTAACACTGACAAAAGATACTGTTAGAATTGTTGCCAATACCCCAATCAGAGCAACAAAGCTAAGCAGTTGTCGCCACATTAATTTCATGGTCAGTCAACCTCACTGTCGTCAAACTTATAGCCTACTCCCCAAACAGTCTGAATAACCTTGGGGCCAACTTTCTCAATCTTTTGACGGAGCTTTTTAATATGAGCATCCACAGTGCGCTCATCTCCATAATATTCATAATTCCACACTAATTGCAGGAGCTGTTCTCTGCTAAACACTTGTTTTGGCTTGGAAGCCAGTGCTTTTAACAGATCGAATTCCTTAGGTGTCAAATCTTTAATTGGTTGACCATTCAAATAGGCTTCCCGAGTTTTAGTGTTTAATTTAAAATGCTTCGTTTGAATATCAAAATCATTGGTTGTTGCATCAGCTGACGGTTGAACATTTCCCATCTGAATACGGCGATGAAGAGCTTTTATCCGTGCAATTAGGGTTAATGGACTGAACGGCTTTGTAACATAATCATCTGCTCCCATTTCCAATCCAAGCACTTGATCACTTTCAGAATCACGAGCAGTCAACATAATAATCGGCACAACTGGTGAAATCTGCCGAATATCTGCAGCTACCTGCATGCCATCCTTCTTTGGAAGGTTTAAGTCCAATAGTACTAAATCCCACTGATCATGATTTTCACGAAACTTTTCAACCGCTTCTTCGCCATCGTACGCAAATTCAAATGTCCATTTTTCTTTTTTAAAAAACATTGCCATCATTTCACATACAGAGTGATTATCTTCTACCATTAGAATTTGCATAGTGTTTTCTCCTCCTTTTCACTATTAGTATTACCTTATAATTAATTGTCTTTAAAGTCTATGAATATTCTTTGAAGATTTTGAATTTCGCGTATATTACTGATATAATTATTTAGAAATACATCTTGGGGATGTTTTCGGATTCGACGGGTATAGGTTGAATCTTAATTGCACTTCGAAGGTTGCGTCTTCGTAAAAACGCTCAGTTTTAAATTATAACTGCAAACAATAATTCAAAAGCTTACGCATACGCTGCCTAACCGGTAAGCATGCGTAAATCCGGCCAGGTTCGTCCATGACTTGTTACCGGGTTTCATATTGAGTGGACTTACGTTACTAATTTCCGTTTGTAATTAGTAAAAGAGAATCATCAAGCTAGTTTATTATGTGTGCCTTGATTAATGGCGTTTTAACAAGCGAATTTTAAATAATTGATCTATGAGTGTAGAGATTAGGATGGCAATATGCTCGGACGTGGGTTCAATTCCCACCATCTCCATTTTTGGAACTTTCATACAAGTTCGTGGATGTCTTAACACGCATGGTTGAGGCATTTTTATTTTTTATAAAACGTGAAAAAACACCATCAAAAATAGATTTTGCTACCAAACTGCTACCAAAATAAAATACTTCAAGCCACCATGATTACTGCCTTTTAACGAGGGCGGTTTTTTATTTTTACAACAATCTTCAAACTTGTATTATTGCTATCCTCCTTATGAATCTTTTGATATTAAAAAAGCGCCATTAATAGGCACCTTGTCGTTTGATTTATTTTATATACTTGCTTCCCTCTCGAATACTTAATGGTGACATAGCGGACCGATGGTCAAAAATGAACTGCTTTACCCATACTGGATTGGTTTTAGAGTAGTCTCTTAGTGCCCAACCAATTGCTTTATTAATAAAAAACTCATTATTACCCAAATTGTTCTCAATAATTTCTGCTAACAGGTCAATGTTCATCTTATCTTTACGCAAGAGTTGATGCTCAATTGCAACTCGCCGAACCCATTTATCTTCATCCAATGACCATTGCAACATTAATTTATCGATTCGCTGATCACGCAATCCCAATTTGCCAATCGGCTTGATTAAACTATCAATTGTATCCCACCATTGCTTAGTACGCACATATTGTTCAATCCTGTGCATATCTGAAAAACTTAAATATTCGGCCATTCGATTTAAATAATCACAAACAAAATATTGCATCTCACGATGAGGATCATTCCAAGCCTGATTTAAAAGCTGCCAATTAATTTGGTGCTGTTTTTTCTCTTGAATTAGTTGTTGATGATAAACCTTTTTCCGGGCTGCACTTTGATAACCATAAAACTCAAACTGATTACGCATGTATGCCGACATTTGTTCTGCTAATTTACCATTTGCGTCTCTTGCAAAAGTTCTTTGTAATTCCTGATAATTCAATTTATTTCTCCAATTCTCTCTTAGTAGTTACTATTATGCGGAGCAGCAATACTTTGGTCAACTCCCACTGTATTCTTAATAATTCATCCAGTGTTATAATAAACAATGTGAAAGTGTTTGTATATAACAGAAGGGAGATCATTTCAATGGCTGTTAACCCACAAGAAGCTCAAGACGTATGGAAAGATGCTGGTCAGAGCGTTATATTTGCTACTTTTGAATTAAACCGTCAAGATCAAGCTAAAGAACAAGCTGCTATTCAAGAATTTGTTGATCGATACCAGGCAATTATTCGTTCACTAAGAATTCGTGCAAACGATACTCACTTAAAATCTTCACTTGGTTTTAGTAGCGCTGCTTGGGACTATCTGTTTCCAGACGCCCCTAAACCTAAAGAACTAGAACCTTATCAAACATTAACTGGTCCTAAATACAAAATGCCAGCAAGTAAGGGTGATATTTTCCTACATTTACGTGCAGATAATGAAGCCGTTGTTTACGAAATGATGAGTCAACTCCGATTATTCTTAAAGGATTACACTAGTCTTGTGGACGAAACCAAGGGGTTCCGTTATTTTGAAGGACGTGCAATCATTGGATTTATTGATGGAACAGAAGCTCCACAAATTGAAGACGCAGCTCACTACGCATTAGTCGGTGATGAAGATCCATTCTTTGAAAATGGTTCCTATGCTTTTGCTCAAAAATGGCACCATAATATGGACATTTGGAACAAATTAACCACAGAGACACAAGAAAAGGCCGTGGGTCGAAAGAAATTCTCTGATTTGGAATTACCAGATGGTGAGAAATTCAAAAATGCCCACAATGTTGCATCGCAAGCTACTATTGATGGTGTAGAACAAAAAATTGTGCGAATGAACGTTCCATACTCTGATCCAGCAGATGATAATACTGGAACTTTCTTTATTGGATATTCACGTTACTGGAAAGTAACTAAGACGATGTTGAAAAATATGTTAGACCAAAATGATTACCTATTATCATTCTCAGACATCTTATCAGGGCAACTATTCTTTATTCCTTCTCGTCCATTATTGGAAAAGATTGCTGATGGAGATTTGAATTAAGGGAAACTTTTTGATCGTTAATAAACATTAAAATGAGGGGTTAAATGTTTGGCATGGTCTAAACATTTAACCCCTCATTTTTATTTTTGGTTCTACACTATTCGGTACTGATGAGTTTTCATCAGTGCCGTTTTTGTATATGATGACAATAAAAAAGGACAATTATGAAGTGAACCCTATAAGTTGGACACTTTAATTTAGGCAACTTTTTCTAAGGCAAGATTCCGATATTCAATCGGCGTCTTGCCTTTTAGTTTGTGCCTTATGCGACAT
>NZ_JACJKU010000072.1 GCF_016901675.1 Limosilactobacillus coleohominis | reverse complement strand
TGCGTATGCAGTGGCTTCTTTTGGTTAACAGAAGTTTTATATAGGAAAACATTATCCTTACCAGAAGTTCCAACTGGTTGATAAAGGTTAATAGGCAGTTGTTGTCCTGCAGCAGAATAAATTTTTTGAGTAGTAATAGTGGTAACTTTTTTCATTCCCCAGTGATGTGAATAGTTTGCAGTGACACCAGCTGTACAAAGAACGAAAAGAATTGCAAAAACAGTGACACCAATTTGCCGTCCTTTTTTCAAAAATATTGAACATAGGTACAACCCAATGGCTGTTAAGAATGATAAATAGATAAGCATTAGTCAGCCACCTCCTTCTTGTTTGCTAAGTCACGCGGTTTAGTATCCTTTAGTAAGAAGGTTGCGAAGAATCCAATGATTGAAAAAGCAATGGCAAACCAGAATGATGCATGGTATCCCTTGAGAGTTGCATTGATCATTGCGGCTTTGTATTGAAGTGGAGATTTTACTAAGAGTGACTTAGCAGGTTGCGCATTTTTGGTAACGTTGGTTAAGACGGACATCAAAATTGCGGTCCCAACAGAGGTTGCTACTTGGCGCATCGTATTGTTAACTGCAGTTCCGTGCGCAATGAGGTTAAATGGCAAAGCGTTCATACCGGAAGTAGTAACTGGCATCATAACCATAGAAATACCAAACATTCGGATACCATAAAGGATGATGATATCGATTGTAGGGGTGTCCCGGTTAACGAAGGCAAATGGTAAGGTCCCAATTACCAAGATAAACATTCCAGTTGTGGCAAGCCGACGAGCACCATAACGGTCAAACAGGTTCCCGGTAATTGGGCTCATAGCACCCATGAACAATGCCCCAAATAATAGGGTTAAACCGGAATGGAATGCTGACATTCCATGAACGATTTGTAAATATAGTGGGATTACTAATTCAACTGCAACCATTGCCATCATTGTGATAGAACTAAGAATCGTTGCTAAAGTAAATTCGAATGTTTTAAATACTCGGAAGTCTAAGAATGGATGTTCCAAGTGTGTTTGACGATAGGCCAAAATCAGAACCAAGATAAAGCCAATCACGATAGTAATGATAACTTCTGGATCTAGCCATCCTTTGTCTCCAACGGTTGAAAAACCATATAGCATACTACCAAAACCAAAAGTCGAAATCAGAGCTGACAGCCAGTCCAGCTTTGGGTGTCGGTTCTCAATTACGCTTTTGACGAAGAACGGAGCGAGAATAATAACAATTGCTACGATTGGAATAATCATTGCAAATAGGTATCGCCAGGAATAGTTATCAATGACCCATCCTGATAGTGATGGTCCAATGGCAGGTGCTAATCCAATTACTAAACCATTAATCCCCATGGCAGCACCACGCTTTTCAGGTGGGTAGATGGTTAACATAATAGTTTGCATAAGGGGCATTGTAATGCCGACCCCGACTGCTTGCACTAATCTGGCAACTAATAAGGTACCAAAATTAGGAGCCAGCCATGCCGTGATTGTTCCGATTTCAAAAATCACCATGGCTGAGGTATATAGATATTTAGTATTGAAGCGATTACTGAAATAAGCACTAATGGGAATCATAATCCCATTAACCATTAAGAATCCAGTAGTCAACCATTGAACAGTTGAAGTATTAACATTAAACGACTTCATTAAGGCAGGAAAAGCAGTTGCCAAAATAGTTTGATTTAAAAAGGTACAGAAAGCACCGATTAATAGAATGGCGACCATTAACCGCCGATTATATGGTTGTCCATTAATATCAACTGGAGTTTGATTTTCATGCACTATGTAGGCCCTCTTTCGTTTTTAAATACAGCACCAACTAATATATAACTTTTAAATATTATTGTCAAATAATTTGACAAAGAGATTAAAAAAGTTAATATTGTTATTTGATAACTAGTTAACTAAGGAGGCTTTTCTTCGTGAATTCGATGGCTCGGGAGCTACATAAAATTTTCTTTAATTCTAAATTACAGATCACATTGAGCGAACTAAGCGAGGCGTGTGAAGTATCGCCAAGCCAGATCCGTTATTGGGAAAAGAAAGGGTATATCAAGTCCATTCAAGGACAAAAAAATAAGAGTCACAAATATACTATTGCTACGTTAGGCACCGTTATGGGGATTAAATATTATCTCAACCAAGGTTTTACTTTAGCGGTTGCCTATGAGAAACAAAATCAACGGCGTGGGTTGTTTAAATGTATCAAATCTTTTGCAAATGGACGGATTCAAAATATTGAAGCAAAAGATCAGCATTATGAGATTGACTTGGGAAGTTTAGATAACATGCCCGATAAACGAGTAGTGGCAATTGTTGACAATAATGGTGATACTAAGTTGATTTTAAGAGATGCCGAATAATTATTTAACAAAAGCGCTTTCGTAATGTTATTCTGAAGATAATGATTAATTTACGAAGGGAAGAAACAATCGTGAGCGAACAATTAGTAGATTATGCGAGTCTTTCTGACGAGGCTAAAGCCGAGGCACGAAAGAATTTTATGGTTTATTATATTCATCAATTTAAGGGAGACAATTTAGAGGAAGTTTCTAACTTAGCAGATGATCGTGACCTGGCAATGATTAACCATTTATTAGAGGAAAACAACTTCCAAACAGTAGATGCACTGGTTCCATTATGTGAACGAATGGTATCATCTTCATTCGACCGGATCTTGCAGCGGTTGAATATGCAGTATAACTTGAATGGTGAATCACAGATCAACTGGGATCGGTGGACACAATCTTTACACACAAAACTACCGGTCGAAGATTAATGTTAGTAATGCAGGAGTGCGGTCATGATTGGTGAACGCGCCCTTTTTATTTTATTTAAATTTAAGTGGAGAATTGGTTAAATGAAAAAAAGTTCCGTTTATAATCGTGACGTTATCTTGGTGATGGCCGCCTCGTTCTTTTTTATGTTTAGTACGATGTTCGTTACTCCGTTGGTCAATGGTTATGCACGAAGTTTAGGAGCGAGCGCAACCTTTGCAGGAATTATTGTGGGGTTTATGAGTGTTGCGGCATTGGTGCTTCGTCCAATTGCAGGTAACATGACAGATCGTTTTTCAAAGTATGGATTGTCTTTTGCCGGTGGCATTTTAATCTTAATCGGAGTGTTAGGCTATGTTGTTACTCCTAATAGCGAATTATTGCTACTTTTTAGATTAATTAACGGTGTGGGGTACGTCCTTGATACGGTATGTATGACGACATGGCTGGCTTATTTAATTCCACGAGAACACGTTGGTGAAGCAATGGGATTTTATGGATTAATGAACGCTTTAGCAATGGCGATTGGACCAGCGATTTCAATTAATATCTACCAAACAGTGGGTTATCGACATGCAATGTTATTGTCAGCTCTTTCGGCCCTCTTAATGGTTGTGATGATCCAGTTTGTAGGTCAAAAGGGGCAGGTTGAAGTTCAGACTAAGCAAAAGCACCATTTTAAAATCATCCAAAAAGATGCATTGCCGGTTTGCTTCTTAATTACGTTGTTTGCTTTGCCTTATTTTGCTACTCAAGCGGATATTGTTACTTATGTAGCACAGCGTCGCATCGATGTTGCAGTTGGATCTTATTTTTTGATTTACGCTGTAATCTTGTTAGTATTACGAATTGTATTAAAAAATCTTTTTGATAGAGTTTGTTTTGGTTGGTGGCTGTTAGCTAGTACGGTTGCCACGGCTTTTTACTTGGTGATGCTGGCTATAATGCATAATAATTGGCAAATGACCCTTGCGGCTGCGGGAATGGCTGTTGGCTACGGAATTATTTATTCTGTTTTACAATCGACTGCTCTGCTATTGGCACCGTTAAACGAACAGGGGCTGGCTAGCTCGACATTTTATCTAGGCATGGATATTGCAATGTCGTTGGGTCCCATTCTTGGTGGGGTCATTGATAGTGCGTTACCAGTACGTTGGTATTATCCGGTGATGATGACTTTAGTACCAGTTATTATTCTGGTATATGCGATTTATCATCGACGACTAAACAATGCCATTCATAATCACTAGTTAATAGAAGGTTCTTCTCATTAAATCGCTCTTGTGGTAAACTAAAAATAGTTACTTTGAACGGAAAAATATAACTAGTTTGTTTCACAGATGAATATAATAGTGGCCATTAACCGAGGGCTACTATTTTGTCGTACCCTTTTTGGGTCAATACATACAAGTTATAAGTAAAATTAATAAAGGGAAGGTACTATGCAAAAGTTAAACATTAAGAATAATGAAGTTGCATTTTATGCAGTCGGTGGACTGGGTGAAATTGGTAAAAATATGTACTGTGTGCAGTTTCAAGATGAAATTGTCATTATTGATTGTGGGGTCCTGTTTCCCGAAGATGAATTATTAGGTGTCGACTATGTAATCCAAAATTATGATTACTTGGTAGAAAATAAGGATAAGATCAAGGGGATTTTCATTACTCACGGTCATGAAGACCACATCGGTGGTTTGCCATTTTTCTTACAAAAGGTCAATGCTCCTATTTATGCTGGGCCTTTTGCAATGTCACTGATTCGTGGCAAGCTTGAAGAAAAGCATCTGTTACGGGATGCTGAATTACATGAAATTGATGAGTTTGATACGGTTCATTTTAAGAAATTATGGGTTAGTTTCTTTAGAACTACACACTCCATTCCTGATACTTTAGGAGTAGCTGTTCATACTCCACAAGGTACCATTGTTCAAACTGGTGACTTTAAGTTTGACCTTACTCCAGTTGGTAATCTACCAGCGCCTAACTTTCAACAAATGGCTAAATTGGGTGAAGAAGGAGTCTTACTGTTAACGTCAGATTCTACCAATGCGGAACGTCCAGAGTTTACCAAATCAGAACGCTGGGTTGATATTCACATTCGGCGAGTCTTTGAGCGGATCAAGGGACGGATCATTTTTGCTTCATTTGCTTCCAACGTCTACCGGCTTCGTGAAGCGGTAGATGCAGCTCTAAAGCAAGGTCGTAAGATTGCAGTCTTTGGACGCAGTATGGAGAACGCAATTGAAGCTGGTCAACGTTTAGGCTACTTAAATATTCCTGAAAAGTCTTTGATCGATCCTAACGATATTAATTCATTTCCTCCTGAAGAGGTGATGATTATGTGTACAGGATCTCAGGGTGAACCAATGGCAGCGCTAAGTAGAATCGCTAATGGTAATCACCGTCAAATTAGCATTCAGCCTGGAGATACGGTTGTATTTTCCAGTAACCCAATTCCTGGGAATACAATTAGTGTGAACGCTTTGATTAATAAACTTGAAGAAGACGGTGCAGAAGTTATTCATGGGTACGTTAATAATATCCATACTTCTGGACACGGTGGTCAAATTGACGAAGAACTAATGCTACGTTTAATGAAGCCAAAGTTCTTTGCACCTGTTCACGGTGAATTCCGGATGCAAAAGATCCATACCAAACTGGCCCAGCTCACTGGAGTGCCAAAGGATCACTGCTTTATCCTTCAAAATGGTGATGTTTTAGCTTTGACTAAGGATACATGTCGAATTGCTGACCATATTGATAGTATGGGCGATGTATACATTGATGGTCGTGACGTTAATGATTCAGTTGGTAATCCCGAAATTCGCGAGCGGCGGATGCTTTCTGAAGAAGGGGTTGTAACAGCAATTGCGGTTATCGATATGAAAGATAAGCAGATTGTAGCGGGACCTGACATTGTATCTCGTGGCTTTGTATATATGCATGAGTCACAAGAACTGATTAAAGCGGCAAATCATGAAGTATTCTGGGCAATTCTAAATACATTCAAGAATCATGCCCATGCTGATCGAAGAGTCATCAATCGTACCATTGTTAGTCGCTTGCAAAAGCTGCTTTACCAACGTACTGGGCGCCGGCCAGTTATTATCCCAATGGTAACCATTTTGAATAATGATGAACCACGCAAAGAAGTTGGTGAAAAGCATAATTCTCATCGTCGGCGTCGTAATCACCATGAGAATACTAAGAAGCCATCAGTTAATCGCCAAAACAAGAAAACTGCTAAAACGGCGGTAACTGAATAATCATAATTCCACACAGACAGTAACAATAATGGGGTCTAACGCTCGTTTGCGATCGTTAGGCCCCTTATTGTTGTTGCTCCTCAGTCATGATTTTCCATGGATAAATAGATTATTATGTAATGGCTATTTAAAACAAAACAATTATGTTGAATTTTAAATTAGCCTTTTGATTAATGGATGAGTTTGTTATTATCGATATAGCAATTATTTTTAATCTTGGAATGGAGGAACTAAAATGTCAGGAAGAGATTACCTCCACATTTGGTATTTAGCCCAATCGGCAGTTATATTATTTTTACTTTTGCTGATTGGTGCCTGGGAAGCATATCACGGCATTCGCTTAGTGGTAGTGATTATCCCAGTAGCATTATTAATGCTGTTAGCAATTGTGAGTGCAAGCATTCCTCATCAACCGCATTGGCTGGAATTAATTAATCGGTGGCTGCAATCAATCTTTCAACCGTTGATTCTAACCGTGGTCTGGGGAATGGTTACACGAATTTTGATTGTCAGACTTCAATTGCCTGCTCGAGGAATTGTTGCACTAGGAATGATATATTATGTTGTGATGTTTGCACCATTTGCTAGTGAAATTGGTGGTCAGCTTCAATGGGCAGTTGGACGAATCATTTACCTATTTTGGTGGATGAACATTGTTTTAGCAATGTCAGTGGCCTTTCCATTGAAGTTCTCCGGGCCCCATGCATTTGCCGTTTTGATTAGTACAGGGGCCGTAGGAGCTGTTTCCTTCTTTGTAATGGTTACCACTGTTATGCGAGCTTGGCACTTATCATGGCCAGGCATTAAGCCTCAATTTGGTTGGGGCTTTAGCTGGTGGGTCTTGTTGACATTGATCATTGTTGATATTCTGTTTACCATCTGGAATGCTTATGGTACTGGAAATAGTTGGAAGAATATGTTCTTCCAATATAACCTTGTTTGGAAACGCCCTACTGGTACTTTAACAATGGAAGCATTTGAAGCCGCAGTTGCAGAAGAAACACTGTGCCGCTTTGGCTTCCTTGGTTGTGCATTATACGCATTTAGAAACTTTAATAACCGGATTCCATATGCCGTGCTATTGAGTTCTGCTTTATTTGGTTTGATGCACTACTTTAACTTAATTGGTCAAAGCTTTGATATTACAACTGTTCAAGTATTAAGTGCATTTTCCATGGGAATTTTTTTTGCAGTGGTCTATTTGTATACTGGGCAGTTATGGATTTCAATGATTATGCATTTTCTAATTGATTGGACAAGCTTTATGGTTTCTGGAACATCAGTAATGGTTGATAAAGCAAGTGCAATGGATTGGGTTACACTATTTGTTGAAATGGTCGTCTTTATTGGAATATCAATTTGGATGATGTATGGAAACCGACGTCAGGTTATGAAACGTCATGCTGACCGGTTAATTGGAGAAGATCAACATTTTGGTTTCCGACTAGAATTTAATTAAAAAAAGGCTCTACATCATTTAGTGTTGGTTTAACAAAATCGTGAAATTTTCGCTAAATTGGTATAGTTTTACGGGGCTGTGACATAAGTCCCCAATAATAAACGGAGTTGGATGAAATCTTCGGATTTCATTCAGCTCCGTTTTCCTTTAAAATATAGATACATTGATAAAAGAAAAAGGT
>NZ_JACJKU010000071.1 GCF_016901675.1 Limosilactobacillus coleohominis | reverse complement strand
AGTCCAACTAACCCCGTGGTTAGCTGCAATCCCAGAGAGTGTATCACCGCTTTTAACCACGTATGTTCCACGAACACTATTGTTAGAAACTCGTGTTTGGCCACTAACACGGATTACTTGACCAACGTAAATTTCATTTGGATTATTAATGTTGTTACGTTGAGCGAGAGCTTCATAGGTAGTTCCAAATTTAGCAGCAATTCCAGATAATGTATCTCCACTCTTAACAGTGTAAGAACCGGTAGTTGAAGTTGGAACGTTAACGGTTGATTGAGTGTTATTAACAGAACCATTAACTTTTAGAGTTTGACCAACGTAAATCCGGTTAGGATTTGAAAGATTGTTTAATCGAGCTAATGTTTCATAGTTGGTACCAAATTGGTTGGCAATCTTGGAAAGAGTGTCACCGCTCTTAACAGTATAAGTACCGCTATTAGTAGTAACTGTGCTTGAACTGTGATTAGAATTTGTAGAACCAGCAGTTAACTTCAATACCTGACCAGCATAAATAAGGTTAGGGTTAGAAATATTATTTAATTTGGCCAGATTTTGCCAGTTAGTACCAAACTTGTTAGCAATTTCAGACAAGTTTTCACCATTTTGAACAGTGTAACTAGTGGCAGTGGAATTGTTGTTGCTTGGGGTGGTTGGTTGGTTTGGTTTAGGTGTTGATGCAGTCTTCACTAATAGTCGTTGGCCAACGTAAATCCGGTTAGGGTTAGAAATATCGTTCAGTTGAGCTAATGCTTGAACAGTAGTTGCAAATTGGTTGGCAATGCCGGAAAGGGTATCTCCACTTTGAACAGTGTAGTAACCAGAATTATAACTATTATTGCCACTGTTATTCTTATTAGTAATTACTGGTTGTGCACCAGAAAAAGCAATGGTGTCCAGTCGATCCAACCCGTAAGTTCTAACCAGGTTAATTAAAGCACTAGCGTAGTTTGGATCGGTAGCATAACCATCGGCGCGTAATTTATTAGCAACACTGACATAATTTTTGTCACCAAGAAGATTATGGTAACGAGAATTAGAGTAAAGGAAGTTACCATGGTCCTTTACGGATTCAGAGTTATTAGGGTAAGCACGGAAACTATCGTTGATATAAACGCTTCGGCCACCGTAAACTTCACGAGTTCGCATTGTGACAGATTGACCATTATATGATCCTTTAATCCCAAATAAGTTATGGGCTTGAGTAGAAAGTCCAGAGCCACCCCAACCGCTTTCTAGAATGGCTTGAGCGACTGTAACGGAAGGTAAAACACCGTATTCTCTCCAGCCTTCAATGGCACCAGGAGCAACACTTTCAATAAATTGTCGAGATTTAGCGTTGCTACTAAAGTGAATGGCACTGATATCTGCTTGATTATTGGCAGTTGGTGTTTGAACCAGACTAACAACAGCCTGACGAGCCATCACAGTTTGATTATTGTTAGCATTAGAATTGTTGTTAGTAGTCGCAGCATTGCTAGTATTGTTAGTGTTAACTTTAAAGTCCACTTGAGCTGCTTGAGTGTTTTGAGCATTATTTGCTTGCTGATTGTTGGCACTACCATTAATAGCGGCTTGAGAATTGGTATAATTGTCGTTATTGTTGTTAGCTCCCGCATTTGGCGTTTGATTATTAGTGTCATTTGTTTGACTATCCGCATGAGCAGTAGTAGCACCAGCAGCTAACATTGTTAGTGCAGCAACGCTTGCAAACATCCAATTACGACCACTTTTGAACATTTTGTAGTGGAGCGGTTGATCCACTGAATTATGGTTGGTCATAAGAAAATCTCCTTTTTTAATAATTGCTTGATTAATAATTAAGAAAATTAAGAATCTTAATAAATTCATAAGATTCTAAACATCTCAAATTTAGCATTATTATCATGAGGGGTCAAAGAATTTTATCATTTTTATTTAAATTATTTTTTACAAAAAGGAATCAATAGGGATCATTCTGTTGTATGTAAATGACGAAAAATAAATATGATAATTTATCGATTGATATGAGGATACAAATTTGTAATAATTTCATTTTGATAAACGTTTGACAATTTGGCACAAGATTGATATATTTTTATGTGAATTAATGAGCTAATCATTAATAATTTTCTGTAGTTATGAGGTTAAAAAATGCGGAATAAGAATTCGATGGTTACGAAATTGGCATTTTTGTCTGTTTCGTTTATGCTGACGAGTGCCTATGCTGTACAAAGTGCTTTACCACAATTGAAAGCATCTTTAAACGTTACTCAGACACAATCTGAGTATTTGGCAACCACACCGTCTTTTGCAGTGATGATCTTTGTTGTTCTTTCACCACTTCTCCAACAGTGGTTTAAGATTTCTGATAAAAAAATGATTATGATTGGTGTTACTGTGGTTGGTTTAATGGGGCTAGTACCATTCTTCAACATTCACAGTTATCCCATCATTTTAGGATCTCGGTTGCTACTTGGAGCTGGGTATGGTTTGTATAACTCACAGGCTATCTCAATGATCTCTGTTTGGTATGAAGGTGAAACAAGAGCACAGATGCTGGGTTGGCGTGCAGCTGCGGAACAAATCGGTCAGGCATGTACGCTTTTCCTTGCAGGGCTCTTGTTAACAATTAGTGGCTGGCATGCTTCTTTCCTTGTTTATGCACTAGCTTTCGTAGTTCTGATCTTCTTTGGAATGCGTGTACCTGATGATTCTGAGGTTGAATCTGTTGAAGAGAAAGTTGTCGCTGAAAATGAGGAAATGGTTGACGATTTAGATAGTAAGGATATTAAGAAAATTAGTCCGGTGGTCTACCTTTTGGTACTATTTGCCTTTCTACTAGTCGTTGATTACGTTGGAATGGAAAACAGGTTCTCAGGACTGGCTGTTAATATTCGGGGCGCTCAGTACACAGGTGCTTCTAACTTCTTATCTCTAATGCTAATTGGGGCAACACTTGGTGGTTTGTTATACGGCTCAATCCAAAAACGCCTTGGCTTTGGTACAGTTTACCTAGGATTAGGATTGATGGCATTGTCGAACTTCTTGTTCTACTTTGCTGGTTCTAACTTTGCAATGTTAGTAATTGGGCTGTTATTAATTGGTTTCCCATTACAACTTGTTTCACCGTTAATTTTTAATCTGTTACCAGATTTAGCACCGGCTAACCGTCAACCATTAGTAACTTCTATGGTTCTGATTGGTTTTAATTTTGGGGCCTTCTTCTCCCCAACAATTGCGGAATGGACCAACCATTTAATGGGTCAGCCAACGAGTGGTTATGGTCTTGCAGCACCATTCCTAGTTTACGGAATTGGACTCTTAGTAATTGCGTTAATTATTTTTGTTGCTACTCGTCGTCAAGCTAATAAATAGTAGAAGTATTTTATGGAGGAATAAATATGCCAATTCAAAATAAAGCAATGTTAATCACTTACTCTGATTCAATGGGTAAGAACATCAAGGAAACACATGAAGTCTTGAACAAGTACATTGGGGATGCAATTGGTGGGGTTCACTTACTACCATTCTTCCCATCAACTGGTGACCGTGGATTTGCACCATACCGTTACGATGTTGTTGATTCAGCCTTTGGTGACTGGAAAGATGTTGAATCATTGGGTGAAGACTATTACTTAATGTTTGACTTCATGATCAACCACATTTCTAAGAAGTCTGAAATGTATCAAGATTTTAAAAAGAAACATGATGACTCTAAATATAATGACTTCTTTATTCGTTGGGAAAAATTCTGGGAAAAAGCTGGTAAGAATCGTCCAACTCAAGAAGACATTGATATGATTTACAAGCGAAAAGATAAGGCACCTGAACAAGAAATTGAATTTGATGATGGTACTAAGGAACATCTTTGGAACACATTTGGTGAAGAACAAATTGATATCAATGTTAAGAGCAAGGTAGCTAACGAGTTCTTCAAAGAAACATTGATCGACATGGTTAAGCATGGTGCTGATATGATCCGGTTAGACGCGTTTGCTTATGCCGTTAAGAAGGTTGGCACGAACGACTTCTTTGTTGAGCCAGAGATTTGGGATCTTCTAAACGAAGTTCAAGATATTTTAGCTCCATACAAGGCAATCATCTTACCTGAAATCCATGAACACTACACAATTCCTCAAAAGATTTCTGAACACAACTTCTTCATCTATGACTTTACATTACCAATGACTACCCTATATACTCTATATTCTGGTAAGACAGAGCGCTTAGCACACTGGCTAAAGATGAGTCCGATGAAGCAATTTACAACTCTTGATACTCATGATGGTATCGGTGTAGTTGATGCCAAGGATATTTTAACTGATGATGAGATTGATTACGCATCGAATGAGCTTTATAAGGTTGGTGCTAATGTTAAACGTAAGTATTCAAGTGCTGAATACCATAATTTAGATATCTATCAAATTAACTCTACTTATTACTCTGCATTGGGTGATAATGACAAAGCATACCTCTTAGCACGGGCATTCCAAATCTTTGCACCAGGAATTCCAATGGTTTACTACGTTGGATTATTAGCTGGTTCTAACGACCTTGAATTACTTGAAAAGACCAAGGAAGGTCGAAACATTAACCGTCATTATTACACAAAGGAAGAGGTTGCCAAAGAAGTTCAACGCCCTGTTGTTAAGAACCTCTTAGACTTGCTATCATGGCGTAATAAGTTCGCAGCATTTGATCTTGATGGCTCAATTAAAGTTGAAACCCCAACAGAAACTACTATTAAGATTATTCGTAAAGATAAGGATGGTAAGAACGTTGCTGTTCTAGATGCAGATGCAGCTAATAAGACCTTTACAGTAACTGCAAATGGCGATGTCGTTATGGAACAAAAGTAATAAAACACTTTACGATAGAAAAGAGGGCTTGAGATTACCATCTCAACCCTTTTTTCTTGTAATTAGTTTGCGGTATAATAAGATGACTAATAATGGGGTGAATTGAAAATGGTAGCAAAATTGAAAGATGTGGCGGATTTAGCAGGTGTTTCAGTAACCACGGTTTCTCGAGTTATTAATAATTATGGGTCACTGAGTAAAAAGACAATTGCTAAAGTTCATGCTGCCATGCGTGAATTAAATTATCAGCCAAATGCATTAGCTCGTGCAATGCAAGGGAAACCTTCAAAATTTATTGGGTTGATTTTTCCCAATACGACTAACCCCTTTTTTGCGGAATTAATTAATGACTTAGAGCATCGGCTCTTTAGCATTGGCTATAAAACTATTATTGCGTCATCGGCGGAAAATGAGCAGATCGAGCATGATTATTTAGGTATGTTAATGGCAAATCAAGTTGATGGCATTATATCCAGTTCGCATAATCTAGGGATTCGTGAGTATCAACAGATTACATCTACAGTAGTATCATTTGATCGGTATCTAGCTGGAAATATTCCTATTGTAGAATGTGATAGTTACCATGGAGGGCAATTATCTGCTAAATATGTGGTTGATCATGGTGCAAAGCGGATTGCTGTGATGATTGATGAGGATACTTCTGTTTCGCCAACCCTTAATAGAATTCAGGGAACGGTTGATTATCTTACTGAACATCATGTTAACTACACCCCTTTGGATGCAAAACGGGTAAACTTTACAGAGACATTTCCCGGGAAATATGATGCGGTTATTGCTAATAATGATGTTCAAGCCTTAGAAATTCGTAATGTTGCTAAAAGGGCTGGTAAAAAAATAAATGAAGATTTTGTAGTAACTGGATATGATGGTTCCAAAATTATCAGGACTATTGAACCGGATTTGCCAACAGTAGTTCAGCCAATTGATCAAATTGCAGATGAGTTAATTAAAACCTTGATGGCTAAAATAAAAAATCCGCAAGCAGTGATTGAGCCTGAACAGTTGCCGGTTAGTTTCCATTATCCAGAATAAAATGAATTTTTTACAGTTAGCATTGTAATTGAATGAATGTAAAAGAGCACTAAGTGTTTAACGAAATAAAACACTTGGTGCTCTTTTTGATGCTTTATAAAACTTAATCAATAGTTCAAATCATCATTTGAACTAAAAACTAAATGATTATTGGTGAGAGTCCATAAAGCGACGAAGTAAGCCTTCTTCTTCAGGAGTTGCATCACTGGCTTCGGACTTAATATCATGAACTCGTTCAACTGATAGTTGACTACCAAATGCCATTTCGTTATCAGTCAAATCATGTTCCTTTTCATAATTAATGATGTCCATTGAAAGGTTATTTCCTTCATCCATTCTTGAAGTCCTCCTTATTCATACAGGTTATATACCAATATTACTATTATAACTGTTCTGGGTAAAAAAGGCGAAGAATAAATAGATTGTGGTACAATTAAACCTATAACTATTAAGCAAAATTGTCACCACAATGGTGTCAGAAATGGAGAGAATGGTATGACTTGGAATTGGTTAGGATGGTTACTATGGATAGGTGCCATTGCCTTTTTGTGTTATGTTTTCCATTATATTCGCGTAAAACAATTGATGCTGATTGCAAAAACCGGTAAACGTTACAATGGTAATCTTTTTATCCGTTATGTGATTTTATTGGTGGTTGCGTTAGCTTGGTTATGGGGAATGTGTTATCTATCGTTTTTTAGAACAGTTGATTATCACAATTCCCAAGAGGTTCAAGTGCATACTAAATACCAAGCATTGCAATTAGGCCAAGTGAAGGGTGATTACTATTACGTTAAAGTTAACCGGAGTAAGTCTGGAAAACGGCCAGTAGTTTCGTATACTTATTGGACAACTGGTAATAAAAACATGACTAATTCACGTTATGGATCAATAGCAGATGGTAACCATTATCTAAGCACTGCTTCCACAGCATATCCGTGGAATAAAAAACAAATTTTAAAAGAAGATCAACGAACAAATCATGCATTTGCTGCAGTAATGTCAATTCGTTATAACAATAACATTTTGAATGGGATGGGATGTCGGGTGAACCACATGGCAGAACAATATACCCTGATTAGAGTACCAGCCTCCAACTTTATTTATCAAAAGTATAATCCTAGCAGATCATTCTAAAAACTATTTCTAATATATGATATAATGAAAAAGCATGCTGTGGCTGTTTAAACCAGCAACAGAAATTTTCGTAACGAAGGAGTACTAATAATGATTCAAACAATTGATTTGAAAAAGGGTATGGTATTCAAGCGTGGAGATAAGCTCCTTAGAGTTTTACAAATTAACCACCACAAGCCAGGTAAGGGTAACACTTTGATGCAAATGGATATTCAAGACGTTCGTTCTGGTTCTATTGTGCACACAACAATGCGTCCTTCCGAAAAGGTTGAACAAGTTAATGTTGATAAGCGTAATACTCAATATCTTTATGAAGAAGGAGACAACTCCGTATTCATGGATTTGGAAAACTACGAACAATATGAAGTTCCAAACGCTAACATTAGTGAAGAAAAGAAGTACTTACAAGAAAACATGGAAGTACAAATGGACTTCGTTAACGGTGAAATTGTTGGTGTTGAATTACCAGCTACTGTTACTTTGGAAGTTACAGACACTCAACCAGAAATCAAGGGTGCAACCATTGATGGTGGTGGAAAGCCAGCTACTTTAAATACAGGATTGGTTGTTACTGTTCCAGCATTTATTAAGAATGGTGACAAGATCATTGTTAACACCGCTGATGGTGCTTATAAGTCACGTGCTTAATAAAAAATCCAGGTCATTTGACCTGGATTTTTTATTACGCCGTTTGTAAAATTAAGTTAGAAAAATAAAAAAGCCATTTGTGATAGACTTTTGAATAACCACAAACAAAAGTAAAGGAACATCACAAATGACTTATAAACATCT
>NZ_JACJKU010000008.1 GCF_016901675.1 Limosilactobacillus coleohominis | reverse complement strand
TAACCAAGGTTTAGGTCACTTGCAAAAAACAGGTGAATTAAGAAAGATTAATCAAAAATGGTTTGGAACTAATAGTAATTATCTTGGACCAAACAATTAATTTGGAAAATGACGGATAGAAAGAATAATAACGGTCAGATAATGGGGCCCCAGTGTACTGATAACAGCACGCTGGGGCTTCCTGTCATTTTGAAGTTGGCAAAAACTTTGATATAGCTGTTTCTTGTATTTTGATTTAAAAATGCGTATGATATTTCATACATTGACTAATAGAGAAAAGGGGATAAGGAATGCAAATTAGTTTAGCACGAGGTGTAAGGTTACATATTATCCCTACTGATAAATATACGACAACCCGGATTTTAATTAGTTTTGCTACAAAGCAAACAAAGCAAAACAGTGCTGTGCGGAACTTGCTAGTTAACTTATTAATAAATGGAATGCAAAAATACCCTGACCAAACTGCAGTTGCACGGCGGTTATCTGAAATGTATGGTGCTGAGTTAGATGGGTATGTAACAAGAATTGGTACTGTTCATAATTTAAGAATTAGTTTAAACATCGTTAATGACAATGTGCTTCAACATCATCTATCTAATGAAGCCGTTCACTTTTTGCATGATTTATTGTTTCATCCATTGATGGAAGGTGGAGTACTCTCACCACAGAGTTGGCAACTTCAAAATAAAAATTTGATAGCAACGTTACAATCATGGAATGATGATAGGCAATATTTAGCAGCTAAGCGTCTACTTCAGCTTTATTTTGCACATGATTCGATTATGCAAATGCCAAGTGTGGGAACTGTGGAGGCATTGACCAGCATTACTCCAGACCAGTTGCATGAGGCGTATTGTTCAATGATTGCAAACGACCAAATTGATATTATCGTTGTGGGTAACGTTGATGAACCGCATTACCAGAAATTATTTAAAGAATGGGAATTTAGTGATCGTGATCAGAATTTGAGTAGGAATATTTTTTATCAACAGGGTCTTAAAAGTGAGATTGCGGATGATTATGATTTTGATGATATTCAGCAATCTAAGTTAGATCTCGCTTACCGACTGCCAATTTATTTTTCAGATAAAGAATATTACCCTGCTTTAGTGATGAATGGCTTATTTGGGGCTAGTCCATATTCATTATTGTTCACAAATGTTAGGGAAAAAGCTAGCCTCGCATATTATGCTTCGAGTGGATATCGACCGTTTAACGGTTATGCCTTTGTTCAATCCGGCATTAATAGTCAAGATCGTGATAAGGCACAACAACTTATTCAGCATCAACTAATGACGATACAAGATGGAAAAATTAATGATCGGCAATTAGACAGAGTAAAAAAGAATATTATCAACGGCTATCTATTAGGGCAGGACAACCCTGCACGGTTAGTGGAGCGTGAACTAGTGAGTGCCTTGATGAATCGGCAGCTTGATAATAACGAGATTACGCAAATAGAAGATGTTAATATTTCAGAAATTGTTAATGTGGCTCAACAAATGAAATTACAGGCGGTTTATTTTCTAGATGGGAGATAAAAATAGTGGAGAAGAGGATATACCAGCAGTTTAATCAAACTGTATATCATCAAAAATTAAATAATGGCATGGATGTGACCTTAATTCCACGGCAAGGATTTAAAAAAGCTTATGGAATTTTAACAACTAATTATGGTTCGGTAGATAACCGTTTTTTTACTAAAGGATCCACTCAAATCACTAAAGTACCGGATGGAATTGCTCATTTTTTAGAACATAAGATGTTTGAAAAAGCTGATCATGATGCATTTGATATTTTTGGTGAGCAAGGAGCTGATGCCAATGCCTTTACTAGTTATACACAAACAAGTTATCAGTTCTCAGGTACCACAAATATTCAAAAAAACGTACGAACATTGTTAGATTTTGTTCAATCACCATATTTTTCAGTGGCCGGGGTTCGGAAAGAGCAAGGAATCATTGGTCAAGAAATAAAAATGTATAATGACAACCCTGATTCACGATTATATACAGGAACCATTGCGCATTTATATCCGAATGATCCAATGCATATCGACATTGCAGGAACCGTTGAAAGCATTGGGGAGATTACCCCAGAACTTCTAATGAAGTGTTATAAAACATTCTATCAACCTAATAATTTGAAATTAGTGGTGGTTGGTAATATTGATCCTGAGACAACGTTGAATTCAATTGTGGATGAAGAACAATTGCATCGTGGAGAATTTGAAGAATTTCAACGTGGTGAGATAATTAGTCAACCAAATGGCAAAGATGTGATCAAGACTGGTAAAGAAGTGATGCCGATTACCAGGCCGAAGGCGATGATCGGAATTAGGGGATTGAGAGTCTTTGATAATCATGAAGATCGATTAAAATACAAACTTGCTTGTGAATTAATGTTGGAAATGTTGCTGGATGATACTACAAAAAATTATTTGCAACTATATAATGCAGGATTAATCGATGATTCGTTCAGTTTTAGTTTTGAAATGGAACGTGGTTTTCATTTTGCTACAATTAGTTCTGATACCGATGAACCGGAACGATTATTTGAAGAAATTCAAAAAATTTTGTTGACGGGAAATGATAAACTGGAAAATATGACGGACGAGTTCATGAACACTAAACGTGGTGCATTAGGGCGATTAATTATGAGTCTTAATTCTCCAGAAGCAATTGCTAATCGCTACTCGTCATCTTTGTTTGGCTCGATTAACATCTTTGATGAAATTGAAATTTTACGTTTTATTACAATGGAAGATTTATATGCGGCCTATCAACAGTTTATTGCTCCGTTTAGATTAACTGAATTTATGATTCAACCAAATTAATATGTAAGAGATTCTTAGGATTTGAAAGAGCGTAAATATGCTATACTAGTTTTTGGTTTAAATAATGAAGAGTGAGGGACTTTACAATGAGTGAAGAACAAGACAAACAGCTCAATATTGGAAAAAAATTAAAGGATGCTCGTGTTGCGAATGGTTTGACTTTAGATGACCTCCAACAGGCAACCAAGATTCAAAAAAGATATTTAATTGCAATTGAAGATGAAAAATTTGATGAATTACCTGGCGACTTTTATGTGCGTGCATTCATCAAACAGTATGCAAATACTGTTGGCTTAAATGGCAATGAATTGCTTCAAGAATATGATGACTATTTGCCAAAAACTAAAACAGAAGATTATTCAGAACACCTGAATCAAGCGGTTGAAACTCGACGAGATGGTGCAAAGAGAACGACAGCGGCTGATCGAATTGATGGTATCAGACGCTATTTACCAACCATTATTGTCAGTTTGATTGTCATTATTGTTTTAGCTGCTATCTGGGTAACAGCCATTGCTCGAAATCATAAAGATTCTTCCAAAATCGATAGCAGCTCAGTTTCTGTTTCAGGAGAGTCAAGTAAAAAGAAGGCATCTTCAAGTTCAAAGAAAAAGACTAAACAAAATAATAAAATTAAGTTTACTGAGTCTTCTCGTAATGCCAATACAGTAGCTTACCGTACTAGTAAGCCACTCAGTAAAAACACCGATTTACAGATTTCTACAACCGGATCATCAACTAATAGTGTGAACGTTGATGGTAGAAACCGTTTAAATCAAACAATGGTTGCTAATGATAAGAAGACTGTTGTATTAGCTAAGAACGCTAACACTGTTACTATTCGAGTAAGTAATGCTCGGGTCACCAAGATTAAAATTGGTAATCAGACGTTAGATTTCACTGACAATAACCGTTACCCAGCAACACGTGTAATCACAATCACGTTTGGTGGATCTACCACAAGTTCAAGTAGTTCAAGCAACACCACTCGTACTGCTAGTCAAAACTCTACCAGTAATGTTCAAAACAATCGGACGGTACAAAACAGGAATAGTCAAGTGACTACTAATAACAGCAGCGTTAATAACCAAAGAACTGCTAATAATGGAAATCAAACCAACAATCGGCAGTAAAGTTATGGAGGATTTACTTTGAATTTACCTAATAAACTCACAATTGTGAGACTTATCATTATTCCGTTTTTCTTAATTTTGATGGTTGTACCATTTGGTTGGGGAAGTGTTAGCTTCTGGGGTGCTACAGTACCTGTTGCCCAATTAATAGCCACAATTTTGTTTATTGCCGCTACCATTACGGACAATTTAGATGGTCGGATTGCCAGAAAGAATCATTTAGTTACTAATTTTGGTAAATTTACTGATCCATTAGCAGATAAAATTTTAGTAATGACGGCTTTTATTGTTTTGACTGCAAGCCATGATGTTCCTGCATGGGTAACCAGTATTATCATTTGGCGCGAATTGGCAGTTACTGGGTTACGATTACTAATTGTTGAACAAAACGGTCAAGTTTTGGCTGCCAAAATGCCTGGTAAGATCAAAACAACAACGCAATTTATCGCCATCATTTTCTTGTTATTACATAATGCTATTTTTGCAATCTGGAATATTCCATTTGGGCAAATTATGTTGTACATTTGTTTATTCTTCACTGTTTATTCTGGAGCAGATTACTTTATTCAGGGAAAAGGAGTATTCTCCGACGGCTTCAAATAGAAAAAAGACTGTTGAAATAATTAATTTATTTCACAGTTTTTTTTCGTCTTTAGATAATAAGGAGGTTATTTATGGATGCAGAGATTATTTCCGTTGGGACGGAAATTATTTTAGGACAAATCACTAATACCAATGCCAGATATTTAGCAGATCAGCTTCGTCAATTGGACATCAAAAGTCATTGGGAGACCACTGTTGATGATCACCCTTCCAGAATTATTGAAGCGATTAAGCAGGCTGAGAAAAGGGCTCATTTAATCTTTATTTGTGGGGGCCTAGGGCCAACTGATGATGACGTCACGATGTCCAGTGTTGCTTCGGCATTAGATACAGAATTGGAATTAGACCAGGATTATTGGGTTAAACTTCAAAACGATTTTGCAAAACGGCAAGTTGATTTAGCACCAGAAAATATAAGACAAGCATATTATTTGAAGGGCGGGGAACCATTAAGCAATCCTGTTGGGCTAGCGTTAGGGTCAATGATTACTCAAGGCCATCATACCTTCGTTGTTCTGCCAGGGCCTCCTCGAGAATTTAAGGCCATGGTTAGTAATAGCTTGATACCAAAACTGCGACAACTGACAAATGGTCGGACAATAATGAGTGCCAATTTACATTTTGTTGGTTATCCAGAGTCCTCATTAATGGATGATATCAATCATCTGTTAGAGCCTTATCCAGAAATAATTGCAACTTCCTATGTACAACCTGATGAAACACAAGTTCGCTTAACTGTGTATGATTTAGCAGAGGAACATGCTCAGAAGATTATTAACAAAGCTAGCTCAGTAATTATTGAAAAATTAGGACAATATTATTTTGGAACTGGTGAGAATATAACGTTAGCTGGAGAAGTGGTGCAAAGACTGGCCAGTCATCATTACACAATTTCGGCGGCGGAAAGCTTAACTGGTGGATTGTTCCAAGCAACATTGTGTTCGGTTCCAGGGGCATCGCGTGTTTTTGAGGGAGGCTTTGTAACATATGCCACTCAAATGAAGACACAACTACTAGGAATCCCCAGTGAGTTTATTGAACAATATGGGGTAGTAAGTGGTGAAGTAGCAGGTGCTATGGCTAAAATGTCTGCTGAAAAAACTGGGGCAAACATTGGTATAGGATTTACAGGAGTGGCAGGACCTGATACTTTAGATGGTCATCAAGTAGGAGAGGTTTGGGTTGGCATTCAATATGATGGTCAACTTATAAAGCGCCAGTTACACTTATCACAAAAAATGGGTCGAGAAGCGATTCGTCGGCAAAGTGTACAATTGGGCTTATTAATGCTTCTTCATTTATTATTGCATAAAACAGAATAATTCGAACATTGGTTCGATTTTTCCTTGTTTTTTGAAAAAAAACTGATATGATTAAATCAGGTTCCTGATAAGGAGGAAAAAAATGGCTGATCAAAGAAAAGCTGCATTGGATAATGCACTTAAGAAGATTGAAAAGAACTTTGGAAAGGGTTCAATCATGCGGATGGGTGATGCAGCTGACACTCAAATTGCTACAATTTCTAGTGGATCATTAGCGATTGATGAAGCATTAGGTGTTGGTGGTTATCCCCGCGGACGAATAATTGAAATGTATGGTCCAGAAAGTTCTGGTAAAACTACGGTTGCCCTTCATGCTGTGGCAGAAGTACAAAAACAGGGTGGTACAGCTGCATACATTGATGCAGAAAATGCTCTTGATCCACAATATGCTGAAGCGCTGGGTGTTGATATAGATAATTTACTTCTTTCGCAACCAGACACTGGTGAGCAAGGTTTGGAAATTGCGGATGCCTTAATAGCTAGTGGTGCAGTTGACATCGTCGTCGTAGATTCAGTTGCGGCATTAGTTCCACGAGCCGAAATTGAAGGCGAAATGGGTGATACTCATGTGGGTCTTCAAGCTAGATTAATGTCACAAGCTTTACGAAAGCTTTCTGGTGAAATTAATAAAACTAAGACCATTGCAATCTTCATTAACCAAATTCGGGAAAAAGTCGGCGTAATGTTTGGTAATCCTGAAACTACACCAGGCGGGCGTGCATTAAAGTTCTATTCTACAATTAGAATGGAAATTCGCCGTGGGGAACAACTTAAAAATGGTACAGATGTGATTGGTAACCGTGCGAAGATTAAAGTTGTGAAAAATAAGGTAGCTCCACCTTTTAAACGTGCAGAAGTTGATATTATGTATGGTACTGGTATTTCAAAGACCGGTGAATTACTTGATATGGCTGTTGATAAAGATCTCGTTAAGAAGAGTGGTGCGTGGTATTCTTATGGATCTGATAGAATTGGTCAAGGTCGTGAGAATGCCAAGAAATGGCTAGAGGATCATCCCGAACAAATGCAAGTCTTAATGACGAAAGTACGGGAAGCCTATAACATGCCAGTTAGCGAAGAAGAGAAGGCAAAAGCTAATGGTGATGATAATTCTAGCCAACAAGAAACAATTGAAGAAGCCTCAAAAAAATAAATAAAAATAGCAGAATTGGTTAAAGCCTTTTGACCAGTTCTGCTTTTATATATGATGCATTATCCATTTATTGACACCGTTTGAAACAACGATTAAAATTAACTTTGTACGTGTTTTTACACGTTATTCAATTTTAATTGATGAATTTCACAACTCAATAGTTGATTTGGAGGTGTCATAATGGAAATTATAATGACAGCCGTCATCGCTATTGTTGCTTGTGTTTTTGGTTATGTAATCCGTAAAATGATCGTTGAAAAACAAGTTGCGGAAGCCAAAAATAATGCTAAGGAAATTATTTTATCTGCCAAAAAAGAAGCGGCCACTTCTAAAAAAGAAGCCATTTTGGAGGCTAAGGAAGAAAGTCACCGTTATCGTGAAGGCGTAGAAAAAGATCTACAAGATCGTCGTCAAGATGTTCAAAAACAAGAAGAACGCTTGATTCAACGAGAAAACACTTTAGATCGTAAGGATAGTGCCTTAGAAGATCGTGAAAACGTAATTAGTTCGCGTGAATCGAAATTAGATGAAAAACGGGAACAAGTACAAAAAGATCATGAACAAGTAGCAAATTTAATTAAGCAACAACAACAAAAATTACAAGAAGTTGCTGGATTAACAAAGGATCAAGGGAAAAAGCTCTTGTTGGACCAGTTAAAGGATGAACTGGCATCTGAACGAGATAAGATGATTCGAGAAAGCGAAGAAGACGCGCAGTTAACTGCAGAGAAAAAGGCAAAGAATTTAATTGTGAATGCCATTCAAAGAAGTGGCGCTGATATGGTGTCGGAAGCAACCGTTTCAGTAGTGAACTTGCCAAATGATGATATGAAAGGACGAATTATCGGTCGAGAAGGTCGTAATATTCGAACCTTAGAAACACTAACTGGGATTGATTTAATTATTGATGATACTCCAGAAGCCGTTGTATTAAGCGGGTTTGATCCTGTACGTCGTGAAATTGCAAAGATGGCTTTGGAACGCTTAATTCAAGACGGGCGAATTCATCCGGCAAGAATTGAAGAGGCCGTGGAAAAGGCTCGGCAAGACATGGATGCTCAACTACGAGAAGTTGGGGAAGAAACGATCTTTGACCTAGGAATTCATAGTATGCATCCTGATTTGATTAAAATAATTGGTCGGATGAAATATCGAACTAGTTACGGCCAAAATGTATTACAGCATTCCATTGAAGTTGCTAAATTGACGGAAATCATGGCTGCTGAACTTGGTGAGGATACAGTGTTGGCTAAACGCGCAGGACTGTTACATGATATTGGTAAAGCAATTGATCATGAAGTTGATGGGTCACACGTTGAACTAGGGGTTGAATTAACCCGGAAGTATAAGGAAAACCCTGTTGTAATTAATACAATTGCTTCTCACCATGGCGATGTGCCTGCTACTTCAACCATCGCGGTACTTGTCCAGGCTGCAGATGCGATTTCAGGAGCTCGACCAGGAGCACGGAGTGAGTCATTAGAAGAATACATCCAACGTTTGAAGCAGCTGGAAGACATTGCTAATCAGCATCGTGGTGTTGATCATAGTTATGCAATTCAAGCAGGACGTGAAGTGCGGGTCATTGTAAAGCCAAATAAAGTATCGGATAATCAAGCGGCTGCATTATCACATGACATTAAGCACGAAATTGAGGACCAATTAGAATATCCGGGACATATTAAAGTCACGGTAATTCGGGAAGTCCGGGCCATTGATTATGCTAAATAAAAACAGGGCTGGGTGTGATTCCCGGTCCTTTTCATTACAGATTGAACAACTTATTTTCAACATGGAACTAATTATGTAAAGGATAATGAGGTGACTTGCGTGGCAAAAAAATTAACTCCAATGATGGAACAGTATCAAAAAGTGAAAGATCAATATCCAGATGCTTTTTTATTTTATAGATTAGGTGATTTTTATGAACTGTTTAATGATGATGCCGTCAAGGGAGCTCAATTACTAGAACTTACTTTAACCAGTCGTAGCCACAGTTCTAAAAATCCTATTCCAATGTGTGGTGTACCACATCGTGCAGTAGAAAATTATGTGGACATTTTAATTGACAAGGGCTATAAAGTTGCTATTTGTGAACAAATGGAAGATCCAAAGAAAGCCAAGGGGATGGTTAAAAGGGCCGTAACTCGGTTAGTCACTCCAGGGACGCAAATGGATTTGAAAGGTGACCAGGCGCAAACAAATAACTATCTTTCTGCGATCTATATTAATGATCAAACATTTAGTTTAGCTTATACAGATCTCTCTACTGGTGAATTAAAAACAACTACTTTTCAAAGTGAGGCAACATTAATTAACGAGCTGATTAATTTGCAAACCCGTGAAGTGGTTCATTTAGAGAAGCTACCAGCTTCATTGATTGATCAGTTGCAAAAGCGCAATATTTTGATTTCAAGTCAACCTGAAATATCTAAAGAATCTGAAGTCAGTTATTTAATACAAAATCTAGATGATAAAAATCAGAAACACGTTGTAGCTATTCTAGTTTCTTACTTATTAACAACTCAAAAACGATCGTTAGCGCATTTACAGATTGCTCAGGCTTATCAACCTAATTCCTTCATGAAGATAGATCATTATTCTAAAACTAATTTGGAATTAATGACTAATATGAGAAGTGGCAAGCGGCAAGGAACACTGGTCTGGTTATTAGACGAGACCAAGACAGCAATGGGTAGTCGGCTATTAAAGCGCTGGCTGGATCGTCCGCTGATTAATCAAGAACAAATTATTGAGCGACAAGACAAGGTTCAGGTATTGCTGGATAACTATTTTGAGCGTAAGAATCTTCAAGAAGAATTAATTAAAGTATATGATTTGGAACGACTAGCTGGTCGGGTAGCATATGGTAACGTCAATGGACGTGACCTCATCCAATTAAAAACGTCACTACAACAAGTTCCCAAAATAAAGTATGTACTAGAAACAATGGATTCACCAGTGTTGGACGAATTGGTTAACAAGATGGATCCACTGGAAGATATTGCCAATTTAATTGATCAGGCAATTGTTGATGATCCACCGATTTCTGTAACTGAGGGTGGAGTGATTAAAAATCATTATAATGACCAACTCGACCAATATCGTGATGCCATGAATAATGGTAAACAGTGGATTGCTGACCTACAACAAAAAGAACGTGAAACCACTGGTATTAATAATCTTAAGATTGGCTATAACCATGTTTTTGGTTACTATATTGAAGTTACTAAGGTTAACTTAGATAAACTTCCTGAGGGCCGTTATGAACGCAAACAAACTTTAACCAATGCCGAGCGTTTCTCTACGCCTGAATTGAAAGAAAAAGAAGCGTTAATACTAGGGGCTCAAGAAAAGTCCACCTCTTTAGAATATGACTTATTTGTGGAGGTCCGAGAGAAAGTTAAAGCAGCAATTGAGAGGTTACAAACATTAGCTAGTGCTTTGTCTGAATTGGATGTTCTTCAAAGTTTTGCAGTAGTTTCTGAAGATTACCATTTTGTTCGACCTCAACTGAATCATGATCACCAGCTAATGATCAAAAATGGACGGCATCCAGTGGTTGAAAAATTTATGGGGCACCAGGAATATGTCCCTAATGATGTCAAAATGGGAAAAGATACAGATATTTTATTGATTACTGGACCAAATATGTCGGGGAAAAGTACTTACATGCGTCAACTAGCGCTATCAGCTGTAATGACCCAAATTGGTTGCTTTATTCCTGCAGATAAGGCTAATATGCCGATCTTTGATCAAATTTTTACCAGAATTGGTGCAGCGGATGACTTGGTTTCTGGTGAAAGTACATTTATGGTTGAAATGATGGAAGCAAATAATGCATTAATGCATGCAACGCCAAATAGTCTGATTCTGTTTGATGAGATTGGTCGGGGAACTGCAACTTACGATGGGATGGCACTTGCTCAGGCGATTATTGAATATGTTCACAATAATGTTCACGCCAAAACATTGTTTTCAACACACTATCATGAGTTAACCTCATTAGATGAGCAGTTGCATAAATTACACAATGTTCACGTTGGAGCAACTGAAAAAAATGGTGAACTGATATTCTTGCATAAGGTTACATCCGGTCCGGCAGATAAGTCTTATGGGATTCACGTTGCTAAGCTGGCAGGAATGCCACAACAGTTACTGACACGGGCTAATCAGATTCTTAATCAACTGGAAGGGCAACATGGAAATGACCATGTAGTCGGTCAAAATCAACAAGACAATGTTGTTACAACAGTTAATGAAAAACCATCTGAGAACACTGAAAAGGTTAATGAATTACCAGAAGAAAAAAATGGACAGTTAGAATTGTTCCCTACAGATTCACAGCCACAGCTTTCAAAGAAGAATGCTCAATTGCTGAAACAGATTAAAGATTTAAACTTAATGGGAATGACACCAATGGATGTAATGAATAAAGTTTATGAGTGGCAGCAAAAACTAAAATAGGGTGATTAAACTTGGGTAAAATTCATGAATTAGATAATGTCTTAGCAAATCAGATTGCTGCTGGTGAGGTAATTGAGCGACCGGCCTCAATTATTAAGGAACTTGTCGAAAACTCATTAGATGCTCGTAGCAAACGGATTGATATCATTGTTACAAAAGCGGGACTTGGAGAATTGCGGGTTATTGATGATGGAATTGGGATTGCTGAAGATGATGTTAAAGAAGCATTTAAACGGCATGCCACCAGTAAGATCAATACTCGACAAGATCTATTCCGAGTTCAAACAATGGGCTTTCGAGGTGAAGCTTTACCCAGTATTGCTTCAGTAGCGGATGTTTTAATGACCACTTCAACAGGTGGTGATGCCGGTACAATGATACATTTGCACGGTGGGAAAATGACGGATTTTGCCCCAGCACCGGCTCGCCGAGGAACAGATGTTACTGTTAAGGAATTATTTTTCAATACACCAGCACGTCTAAAATATTTAAAATCACCGCATACAGAATTAAGTCGCATGGTGGATATCATTGATCGATTAGCACTGGCAAATCCTGATGTTGCAATATCTTTTACTCATGATGGTAAAGAATTGTTTCGTTCGGCTGGTAATGGAAACCTTCAGCAAGTCATTGCTGCTATCTATGGTGTTAAGGCAGGACGTAAAATGCTACTAATTCAGGGTGAAGACAATGATTTTCAAATAAGCGGATACGTCTCTTTACCTGAATTAACACGAGCTAGTCGCCAATACATGACCATTACCATTAATCATCGTTATGTGAGAAATTACCAGTTGTCGAAGGCGATTATTGATGGATATGGGTCAAAGTTAATGGTGGGACGTTATCCGATTGTAGTAATTAACATTGACTTGGATCCGCTATTAGTGGATGTTAATGTTCATCCAGCAAAACGTGAAGTAAGATTAAGTAAAGAACCACAACTATCGTTATTAATTAGTGATACTATTCGTCGTCAAATCGCTAAGCAAAACTTGATTCCGGATGTGGGTGACAAAGCGGATCAATTAATTGTGCCTAATCCCATTAATAATGTTCATGATACGCAACAATCATATCGACCAAAACGTTATTCTGATCAGGTTAAACAGAACTTTGTACCAGATAATAAGATTAATCCAGCTTCTGCGGGAGGTAGCGATAGTGCTGTCGATGATCCAATTATTGTTCATAATCTTCAAGAATTAAATGAGCAGTCAATGAAGGAATTTGATAACCGTTATCGTAATGAGCAGGTACAAACGTTCGATAATAATGGTGTTGATACTGAAACCGTGAATAAGACAAAGGAGGGTCAACACAGCGAAGAGCTTCAACTGGATATTGATGATAAGGCAGATGAACAAACCAAACGTTTTCCAACATTGCAATATATTGGTCAGCTCCAGGGAACATTTCTGCTTGCCCAAGCCTCAGACGGCCTATATATAGTTGACCAGCATGCAGCACAAGAACGGGTTAATTATGAGCGATTTAGAAAAGAAATTGGTAATGTTTCAGATGATCAGCAAAATTTCTTGAATCCAATTGTTTTGAATTATTCAGTTCCAGATGCATTAAAAATTAATGAACATTTAGATGTTTTAAATGATTTTGGAATTCATCTAGAACAATTTGGTCAAAATAGTTTTCTATTATCTAGCCACCCGACTTGGTTTATCGATGGTCAGGAAGAGGACACTGCCAGTGAAATGATTGATTGGGTAATTAACAATGGAAAATTAACGGTTGCTGAATTTAGAGCTAAAACGGCAATTATGATGAGTTGTAAACGTGCTATCAAAGCCAATCATCGGCTGGATGATTTACAGGCAAAAGCATTGCTCAAGAAGCTTCCAACTTGTGAGAACCCATTTAATTGTCCTCATGGACGCCCAGTGTTAATCCATTTCACTGATACAGATTTAGAAAAATTGTTTAAACGAATTCAAGAATCACATCAACCGTTTGCTGATGATTTTGATGATCATGAATATTAAAAAGGGAGGCAAAGAATGTACGAATATTTAATTGGCAATGTTACAGATGTTCAACCTGATTACATTGTGGTTGAAGTCCAAGGGATTGGTTATCGAGTGCAGGTAGCAAATCCTTACAGCTTTGACATTAATGAAACTCCAGCAAAAGTATATATTTATCAGGCGGTTAGGGAAGATGCGATTAGCTTATTTGGTTTTCATAGCAGCGAAGAAAAAAAACTATTTCAAAAGTTGCTGAATGTTTCCGGAATTGGTCCTAAAAGTGCCTTAGCCATTTTAGCCAATCCTGACCATCAGGGACTGGTTGAGGCAATTGCTAATAATAACGTCAGTTATATCACAAAATTCCCCGGTATTGGTAAGAAGACGGCTTCTCGAATTATTATTGAATTGCAGGATAAAATTGAAGCATTATTACCGACGTTTAAGCTAGAGCCGCAAATTTCAAATCAACCAGTTAATGATGATCAGATGAACCCCGAATTAAAAGATGCTTTGGCAGCACTTAAGGCATTAGGATATACTGAAAAGGACGTCAAACGAACCCAAAAAGCTTTGATTAAAGAACCGCCAATGAGCACAGATCAATATTTGCGACATGGGTTGTCATTGTTGAATTAATGAAAGGAGATGGCCAGGCAATTGAGTGATCAATCAAACATTATGTCGAACCAGTCCACTGGTCATGATGAAAATGTAATCGAGACAAGCCTCCGTCCCCAAGTATTGGCTGATTATATTGGGCAAGATAAAATAAAAAAAGAACTTCAGGTCTACATAGCAGCTGCTAAATCCCGAGAAGAAGCATTAGACCATGTCTTATTATATGGTCCACCAGGACTAGGGAAAACAACGTTAGCAATGGTCATTACTCATGAAATGGGGGTTAATATTAAGACAACGAGCGGTCCTGCAATTGAAAAGCCAGGTGATTTAGTAGCTTTACTAAATGAGCTACAAGCTGGTGATGTTTTATTTATTGATGAAATTCACCGGTTACCAAAAGTCGTAGAAGAAATGCTATATTCAGCAATGGAAGATTTTTATATTGATATCGTTGTTGGTGAAGGACCTACTGCACATCCAGTTCATTTTCCATTGCCACCATTCACACTAATTGGTGCCACAACACGTGCGGGTGCATTATCCGCGCCACTACGAGATCGTTTTGGAATCGTGGAACACATGGCGTACTATAATGCGACAGAGTTAAATCAAATTATCATGAGGAGTTCCCGAATATTTAATGTACGAATTCAGGATTCAGGAGCACATGAATTAGCTCTTCGTTCACGAGGAACTCCCCGAATCGCCAACCGGCTGTTAAAGCGAGTTCGTGACTTTGCGCAGGTTGCAAAGAAACCTGCAATTGATCATGAGATCGTTGTTAAAGCTTTAAAGTTACTTCAAGTCGATAATAAGGGATTAGATGAAGTCGACCGGAAAATGTTGATGACAATGATTAATTTTTATCATGGTGGTCCAGTTGGTGTCAAAACGATTGCTGCAAATATTGGAGAAGAGGTTGATACAATTGAAGAAATGTATGAACCATACCTTCTGCAAATTGGTTTTATTTCCAGAACTCCGCGTGGGCGAATGGTCACGCCTGCTGCTTATGAGCATCTCGGAATAGAGTATCATCCCCAAAAATAGGAGTATGGACATGGTAAGTACTTTTGAAATTCAACAGGTAAGTTTAACTAATAAGCACGTTAGAAGTGGCATTTTGCATACAAGTAGTGGAATCATTAAAACTCCAGCTGTGATTCCATACGCAAAAAATGGGTTAGTTAGTCCATTAACTTCAGAAGAACTAAGGGAAATTGGTTGCCAATCATTAGCAGTTAATATTTTGCCATTAAGCATTCAACCAGGGACGCAGACATTGGAATCATGTGATTCGGTTGGAAGTTTCTTAAATTGGGCGGGGCCTGTTATTTCATTTGTGGATCAATTTTCCTCCTTAGAGAAAGTCAAAAAAAACGCCGGAGAATTGGGTGTTCGATATGAGGAGCCGTACTCAGGTGCTCATAAAAGAATCACTGGTAAGCAAGCTCAACAATTGCAACAAATTGGCCAAGCAGATATTCAATTACCATTGTTTCAAAATGCATATTACTACGCACCAGTTGACGACTTAAAAACGGCATTAAAAATAAATATACAATGGCAACAGCAAGGCGAAAGTTCATGGGGTGTAATTGGCGGAGCCGGTTTGAAAGAGCTGCGAAAATTAAATTATCAGCAAATCGGTAGTAAAGATGGTTATCTAATAACTAATCTTCCTGATGAACAAACTGAATGGCAAAGGATCGTCCACGAAACGATCGAAATATTGCCAAACGACAAGCCACGGATGTTGGCAGCAACCAGCAATGAGCAAATTAAGCTAGCATTACTAGCAGGTGTTGATATCATTGTTACCAGCATTCCCATTGAAATGGCTCATCAAGGACAAACCTATATTAATAATCAGATTGAAAAAGTGAGTTATGAACAGTACCAAAATAGTCAGGATAAAATCAATATAACCGCTCAAAACGAAGTTAATTTATCATATTTACATTATTTAAGTCATATCCATAGTTCAGTCGGTGATCATTTATTGGGATTGCGTAACTGGAGATGGTTAAATTCATACTTTAACAAGGTACGAAGTGAGATTGGTATCAAGTCGTAATGTGCTCTTTGATAAATAGTGGTAATTTGTTGTAATCTTTGGTATTCTTAAAGGTGAATTATTTTTAGAAGGGATGAAGTGTTTTGGGTAGTCAAAGTATGTCAAGCATCATTTTGATTTTGTTGATGGTTGTATTCATGTATTTCTTCATGATCCGTCCACAACAAAAGCAACGGAAAGAACATCAATCAATGATGAGTAAGTTGCGTCCGGGGGACCACGTTGTAACAATTGGTCGGCTTCACGGTGTTGTTAGTGAAGTTAACGAAAAGGAAAAAACAGTGACGCTTGACTGTGAAGGTATTTACTTAACATTTGACCTTGTTGCCATTCAACGAGTGGTATCAGCTAATAAGGCCAATACAAGTAATGAAACTAAACCAGCAGATACTAAGGAATCTCCAAAAGAAGAAGCCGCTCCTCAAGAAATCAAGGCTGAAGATAAGGCTGAGGATTCTGCTGAAGATGGTGAGAATACTGATTCAGCCAAATAGTGCGAAAAGCTGGGAGCAATCCCAGCTTTTTTCTTTCAACTTCATCTTTTATTTAAAAGGAGAATAACAATGGAAATTCTAGATGAAATTTATGCAAATATCAAAAAATATCCTAAGATTATCATTCATCGACATCAACGCCCTGATCCAGATGCTTTTGGTTCGCAAGTTGGGCTTGCAGAAATAATTAAGGCATCTTTCCCTTATAAAGAGGTTTATGTAGTTGGCAAGGATTTTCCTAGCTTGAATTGGATTGGGAAAATGGATGACTTAAAATCAAATGAATTCAATGATGCGCTGGTAATTGTAGTTGATACCGCTAATGCACCGCGGATTGATGATCGGCGATTTAATAATGGTGATAAATTAATTAAAATTGATCATCACCCAAATGATGAGCCCTTTGGTGATTTAATGTGGGTTCAGCCAGAAGCATCAAGTTGTTCAGAAATGATTTATGATTTTTATCAACACTTTGCTAATGACTTAAAGTTACCTGCAAAGGCAGCTAACGCATTGTATGCTGGAATTGCTGGAGATACCGGACGTTTCCTATATCCAGCAACGACGGCCAGAACAATGTTAGTAGCAGGGGCTTTAATTGCTCATGGGGCGGATGCGGCAGGTATTAGTCGGCGTGAAGACCAAATATCAGTAGCATTGGCTCGCTTATCTGCATACGTATATGAAAATCTAACAATTTCTGATAGCGGGACTGCATATGTAGTTTTAAGTAATGAAGTTTTAAAACGGTTCGGATTAACAGAAGCAGGGACGTCAGCTGTAGTTCCCCTCCCAGGAAAAATTGAAGATGTTAAAGCATGGGCAATCTTTGTCGAACAAGAAGACGGTCACTTCAGAGTACGATTACGGTCTAAGGGTCCAGCTATTAACGAATTAGCTAAGAATCACCAAGGGGGTGGACATGCTCTCGCAAGTGGTGCCAAAGCAGCTGATACTGATGAAATTAACCAAATCGTGGAGGAATTGGAAACTATTACCAGTACTAATTAGAATGAGAGGAAATACAAATGAGTACAACTTTTACAGAATTTAATTTAAAAAAATGGTTGTATCCAGCCTTAAAGGCGATTAATTTTGTTCAACCGACGCCTGTCCAGGAACGAGTGATTCCTGAAATACTAAAGGGAGAAAATGTTGTAGGTCAATCACAAACTGGTTCTGGGAAAACTCATGCATTTCTACTGCCCATTTTCTCTATGATGGATCCTAAACTTCAAGAAGTTCAAGCAGTAATTACAGCACCTAGTCGAGAACTGGCTTACCAGACTTATAATGCAGCTAAACAATTAAATAAATATGCTGATCCTAGCTTCACCATTCATAATTATGTTGGTGGAACCGACAAAGAACACCAAGTGGAACAACTACAACGGAAACAACCACAATTGGTAATTGGGACACCTGGACGTATTTTAGACTTGATTAATTCAAATGCGCTTGATGTTCACAAGGCAAAACAATTTGTCATTGATGAAGCTGATATGACTTTAGATATGGGATTTCTAGAGCAGGTTGATCAAATTGCCAGTCATTTTCCAGAAAAATTGCAAATGATGGTTTTTTCAGCAACAATTCCAGTTGGCTTGCGGCCTTTTCTTAAAAAGTATCTGGAAAATCCGACAGTTGAGGAAATCCCAACCGAAACGGTTATAAATCCGAATGTTGATAATTGGTTGATGTCTACTAAGGGGCGCGACAAGAATAACTTGATTTATCAACTCTTGACCATGGGTGAACCATTTTTAGCTTTAGTATTTGCTAACACACGTGAACGTGCCACTGAACTCCACGATTATTTAACTCAACAAGGCCTTAAGGTTGCTTTGATTCATGGGGGATTAGAGCCACGTGAACGTAAAAAAATGATGCGTCAAGTTCGTAATATGGAATTCCAGTATGTGGTGGCAACTGATTTAGCGGCTCGTGGGATTGATATTGAAGGTGTATCTCTCATTATCAACGATGATATTCCTACTGACTTGGAATATTTTATTCATCGTGTCGGTAGAACAGGACGTGCTAACATGAAGGGAACGGCCATTACACTTTATGCTCCCGCAGAAGATGACCTAATTTCTAAATTAGAAGAACGTGGAATTAAATTTACTCCAAAGGTATTAACAAATGGTCGCATTAAAACAACCTATGACCGAAATCGTCGGCACAGTTATAAGCGTCGTAAAAAGGCGTTAGATCCTACGATGAAAGGATTTGTGAAGAAAACTAAGAAGAAAGTTAAGCCTGGATACAAAAAACGAATTAGGAACAAAATTAAGGAAGAGGCCCGTCAACAGGCAAAACAAGAACAACGACACAAGTTACGTAAAGCAAAGCGGGCGCGTCAACGTCAACACCGAATGGAACGACAAAAACAAGAATTCGGTCGTTGATTTTAACTGGAAGTGAGTCTATAATAAAACGCGTCTGGGATATGATTTGAAATGGTAAGTGTATTAGAGAGTTTCCGGTTGGTGAAAGGAATCCATTACTTTTCAAATTGCTCCCCGGAGTAAACATGTTAATAAGCCCTTATTAGGGAATGAAAGAGGTTAACGATCCATCGTTGCAATCAGAGTGGTACCGCGCTTGAAGGCGTCTCTGTGAGCAGGGATGGATTTTCTGTTTGGAGGGAAAGAAATGAAAAAATTGAAGAAGTTAAATAGTGCACAAGTACGAAGAATGTACTTGGACTTCTTTATTCAACATGGTCATAAAGAAATGCCAAGTCGCTCACTTGTTCCGGTTGACGATCCAACCTTACTGTGGATTAACTCCGGAGTTGCCACAATGAAAAAATATTTTGATGGCAAAGTGGTTCCTGAAAACCCGCGAATGACGAGCTCTCAAAAGAGTATTCGGACTAATGATATTGAAAACGTTGGGAAGACCGCTCGTCACCATACTATGTTTGAAATGTTGGGTAACTTTTCTGTTGGTGACTACTTTAAAAAAGAAGTTATTCCATGGGCTTGGGAATTATTGACCAGTGATGAATGGTTTGCTTTTGATCCGGCAAAGCTTTACATTACTTATTATCCAAAAGACCATGATGCTTATAATTATTGGCGAGAAGCTGGTGTGCCAGAAGATCATTTAGTACAAAACAAGGATAATTTCTGGGACATTGGTCAAGGTCCTTCTGGTCCTGATACAGAAATTTTCTATGACCGTGGACAGGAAATGAATAACGTTCCTGAAGACGATCCTGAAAATTACCCAGGCGGGGAAAACGAACGTTACTTAGAAATTTGGAACATTGTCTTTAGTCAGTTTAACCATACGCCAGAAGACACATATGAACCATTGCCACATAAAAACATTGATACTGGAATGGGTCTGGAACGGGTTGTTTCGATTTTTGAGAACGCGCCAACTAACTTTGAAACAGACTTATTCTTACCACTGATTAAGCAAACCGAAGAGTTTAGTGATAGTAAAAAATATGGCAGCAACGCCTCTGATGACATTCAATTTAAGATTATTGCTGATCATATTAGAACAATTACGTTTGCGATTGGTGATGGCGCACTACCTTCTAATATGGGACGAGGATACGTTATTCGTCGCTTGCTAAGACGTGCAGTTGTGGCTGGTAAGAAATTAGGCATTGATGAACCATTTCTTGCTAAGATGGTCCCAACTGTCGGCAAAATTATGAAGGATTATTACCCTGATGTACTAGAAAATGCGGACTACATTGCTTCTGTCATTAAGTCTGAAGAAGACCGGTTCAGTGCTACTTTGAATGGCGGACTAAACCTGCTTAACAATGTTATTGCAGAGGCTAAGGAAAATGGCACTAATGAAATCGATGGGCGGACTGCATTTAAGCTATACGATACATACGGTTTCCCAATTGAACTAACAAAGGAATACGCTGCTGATGAAGGCCTTAGTGTTGACCAAAAAGGTTTTGAAGCGGCAATGACTGAACAGCAAAATCGAGCACGTAAGGCCCGAAACATTGACAATGGAATGGGCGTTCAAACTGATGTTTGGACTGAATTTAAAGAACCTAGCAAGTATGTTGGTTATACTCAGTTAGAGGTTGATGGTGCGAAAGTGATTGGCTTGACGCAAGAAGGCCAGCATGTTGATGAAGCTGATCCTTCTGCAAAAGATATTGAGGTTATTTTTGATGTCACACCATTCTATGCTGAAATGGGAGGCCAGGTTGCGGATACTGGTGATATCATTGATAACTATGGTAAAAAAGTAGGACGTGTGGTTGACGTACAACACGCGCCAAACCAGCAAAACCTTCACCGTGTTAAATTAACGGCACCATTAAAGAAGGGTGCTAATTACCGCTTGGTTGTTGATCGACTTCGTCACTTAAAGATTGAAAAGAACCATACAGCCACCCACTTGTTGGATCAAGCATTGCGGAATGTCTTGGGTGGTCATACTCAACAAGCGGGTTCTCTGGTAGAAGAACATTATCTGCGGTTTGACTTTAACCACTTTGGTCAAGTAACTGAAAAAGATTTAAAAGCCGTTGAAAAGATGGTTAATGAACAAATCTGGAAAGAAATCCCTGTTACTACAGTAGAAACAGATATTGATTCTGCCAAAGAAATGGGTGCCATTGCTTTGTTCTCAGATAAATATGGAGATAAAGTACGGGTTGTTAAAATTGGTGACTATAACACCGAATTTTGTGGTGGTGACCATGTCAACAACACAAACGAGTTAGGACTATTTAAGATTGTTTCTGAAGCCGGTGTTGGTGCTGGAATTCGCAGAATTGAAGCAGTTACTGGTAGTGATGCTTTCCAATTTATGCAGAAACGAGTTGATCTCCTTGATCAAGTAAGTAACGACTTGAAGGTAAGTCAAGAGAAGGAAGTTCCACATCGGATTCAAGAATTACAATCACAGTTAAAAGACTTGCAAAAGACTAATGAAAGTTTACAAGCCAAGATTGCCTCTCAACAGGCTGGACAGGTCTTTGATAATGTTAAAGAAACCAAGAATGGTGGTTTAATTGCTGCACAAGTAAATGTAGCCGGGATGAGTCAACTTCGTCAGTTGGCTGATCAATGGCGTCAAAAGGGCTTATCTGATTTCTTAGTACTTGGTACTGCAAATGATGATAAGGCTAACCTATTAGTAGCAGTTAGCGATGAGAAAGCTAAACAAATTAAAGCTGGTGATTTAATTAAAGCAATTGCCCCTGCAATTAATGGTGGGGGTGGTGGACGCCCAACAATGGCCCAAGCTGGTGGAAAGAATCCAGCAGGAATTCCACAGGCATTAGAAAAAGCTGAAGAATATTTAAATCATTAGATTTAATGGGGATACGGTAAATTAATCAGCCGTATCCCCTATTTGTTAGATTAAATATGGTATAATTTTACTATTAAGTATTAAGTTAGAGGGAGGTTACCCTAATGGCAAATGATGAAACCATGTTTTTTAATTTCGATGAACAACATGAAAAGAATGTTAAGGAAACATTAAAAACAGTCTATGATGCATTAGAAGAAAAGGGGTATAACCCAATCAATCAAATCGTCGGGTATCTTTTATCTGGAGATCCAGCTTATATTCCACGGTTAAATAATGCACGAAACCTCATTCGGGAACATGAACGTGATGAAATTATTGAAGAACTTGTTCGTTCTTATCTTGCTAGTAATGGGGACCAAAAGTAATGCGTTTATTAGGTTTAGATGTCGGTTCAAAAACTGTTGGTGTTGCGGAAAGTGATCCTCTTGGATGGACAGCTCAAGCTGTAGAAATTATTCCAATTGATGAAGATAATCAAGTTTTTGGAATTGATCGGATTGCGGAACTGGTTAAAAAACGTCAAGTAGCAGGTTTTGTAATTGGCTTACCAAAAAACATGAATAACACTGAAGGACCGCGAGTAGATGCATCACGTCATTATGGCGAAATGCTTCAGGAACGTTTTCCTGATTTACCGGTTGATTTTCAAGATGAACGGTTAACAACCGTTCAAGCTCACCGCATGCTAGTGGAAGAAGCAGATGTATCGCGACGCAAGCAAAAGAAAGTTATTGATGAATTGGCTGCAAGCTTAATATTACAGAATTATTTAGACCGACATGGTAAATTAGTAAAAGAACTGTGAGGTAGAAAATGGCAAGAATTCAACCAGAAGATAAAGGCGAAGTATTTACTCTAGTTGATGAAAAGGGTAACGAGGAGCTATATAAAGAGGCTTTACGTTTTCAAGCTGATAATTCAGATAAATGGTATATTTGCTTATACCCTGTAGATCAAGAAAACGACGAAGAGGTTAATGTTCAAGCTTTTGAAATGATTCCTGGTGAGTCTGAAGAAGATGAGGTTCAACTCATGCCGATTGAAAGTGATGAGGAATGGGATATGGTCCAACAAGTTATCAACACGTTTATTGATGACGATGGTAACTTTAATATTTAATCTAGAGACTAGGACATAATTCTCTTTTTGCATATTAAAATGGTACAGCGTGGTATAAAATGGCCTCAAACATCCGGGACGACCGAACGTTTGAGGCCTATTTGTGCTCACTAATTCCTAGGTAAAAATCTTTTTGCTGGTAGTATTGATGTTATATTATTTTTGATTGGCTAAACGACGCGCTTTCATAGTATTACCAAAGTGTAGTTTAGCAAATTGATCAAGATTTTTGCCTTTACTAATGAGGTCAGCAGCAATGAGGTCGACTTTATGACCTGCACCAATGGGCAGAGTTTGTCCAGCAATGGCAGATAACTCATCCATCGTTTGAAGAGAAACATAGCGGGCAACAATTGATGCAGCCGCTACGGCAAGGTGATAGCTTTCTCCTTTCTCTTTAAAGAACACATTTTTGGTAATAATTGGTGATTGTCCTTGAAGATAATTAAAATAAGTTTGTGGACTCACAAATTCATCAATTAAAATTGCATTAGGACTCTGCGGCTTGATTTTATCTAAAACTTTTCCTAAAACATAGTTATGGCAAATCGCTTTTAGTTGTGCCTGATTATACTGTTTAATTAAGCGATTATAATCGTGGGGCTTAACATTTACGACGTGGTAAGGACAAATTTGCATAATCTGCTTAGCCATTTTAATAATGGCAGGATCAGACAATTTTTTAGAATCTTCAACTCCTAACTCGTTTAGTGCTTGTAGATGATTATGTTGAACAAATACAGCAGCAGTTGTAAGTGGGCCAAAATAGCTACCAGTGCCAACTTCATCAGATCCAAGCACGGAAAGCTGATCAAAATTTTGCGGCAAGTCATCGGCAATTTTGGTGGGATGACTCTTTGATGTCATCATGCCATGAGTATCCCACCGTTGGGCTTCCTGCTGAGCTAGTTGACCTTGAAACATTATTTTTCCACTTTGGTAACCAGTAATTGTAACTCCGGGGATCTTAACTCTAAAAGAGGTTCCTTTTGGTAATCCTGTTTGCTGATTAGTTACATAGTTTTGCTGGATTTGTTTAAATTTTGATGGTGAAACTTGAATAACAACGTTCATTTTGTGAACTCCTTTTATTGATAGGATGTGAAATAATTGATAATTAGTATGTTTATTCTAATAATCCTTGTTGGTTGTTGGATTAATGGTTCTAAAAAGGGACTTGTAGCAATGTTAATATCAACTGCTACTTATTTTATTGGCTGGTTAGTAGCCAGAATGGGTGCTAAAGCACTGGGATTAGTGCTAAGTAATATCTTACCATCAATTGGTGGTCATGAAGAATCACCAACTGGTGGGACCTTTACAAATATGCTAACGGTTAGCAGCAATCAGTTTTTTTATAATGGAATTGCTTTTATTATCATTTTTTACGCAATTACTTTCCTTAGTAGATGGTTGTTAAAAAGAGTTCGTTTTTTAAAAAAGGTACCTGTTGTTGGTACAGTAAATCGCTGGGCTGGTGGGTGCTTAGACTTATTAATTGGTTACCTAATTATTTTTATGATATTAATGGTATTCCAACTATGGCCAGGACAATGGTGGCAAGATCAGCTTGCCAATTCAGGACTAGCGCAGTGGATCATTTTAAAAACACCGATATTAGCAGAAAATGCAATTCATTGGTTTGCATAGGAGACATTGATTATGAATAACAAAATTTTAGAAATTCTAGAATATGATAAATTAAAGCATCTTGCTGATAAATATTTATCTACATCAGCGGGTATGAAAGAGCTAAAGCAATTAGCACCAGTATCTAAAATTGACACTGTACAGTGGATGATTGACGAAACAACGGATGCTGCGGATATTAATCGTTTAGTAGGGCCAATTCCGGTACCATCTTTGGATGATATTAATCCACAATTAAAACGCTTGAAGGTTCATGCTAGTTTAAATGGCACTGAATTATCGCAGATAGCCAAAGTTTTAAAAGCAACTATGGCAATGACGAATTTTTTTGAACGTCTCGGCGATGATCAAGTAAATTTACGGCATCTGTATGATGTACAGTCACAACTGGTTACCATTCCAGATGTGACTAATCGATTGTTAAAATCTGTTGATGACGATGGAAGGATAAAAGATGAGGCCTCCAGCAAATTACACGGATTACGTCAATTAATCGCAAGTACTGAAACAGAAATTCGTCAATCATTGGAGAAGTATACTCGAGGACGTGAATCTAAATACTTAAGCGACAACATCATTACGATGCGTAATGATCGGTATGTTATTCCTGTTGAAGCACACTATCGTAGTCGTTTTGGGGGAGTAGTTCATGACCAGAGTGCAAGTGGTCAAACTCTGTACATTGAACCACAAAACGTGGTTGAGATTAATAATCGACTACGTCAAGTCCAAATTGAGGAACGACAAGAAGTTAGAAGGGTGCTGGCAGAATTGTCAGAAATGATTAGCCCTTACCGTGAAGAAATAGCAAATAACGAACGATTACTGGGTCATTTGGATTTTGTGAACGCTAAAGCACGTTTAGCAAAAAAGATGGCAGCTACATTGCCGGTAATTAATGATGAAGGTTATATTAATTTAAGAAAAGCTCGCCATCCATTAATTGATGCAAAACGGGTGGTCGCAAATGATATCAAAATTGGCAAAGACTATCGATCAATTGTAATTACAGGGCCAAACACTGGTGGTAAAACAATTACTTTGAAAACCTTAGGAATCATTCAATTAATGGGTCAATCAGGATTTTTTATTCCTGCTAATGATGGTAGTCAGATTACTATTTTTGATAATGTGTTTGCAGACATTGGAGATGAACAATCGTTAGAACAAAATCTTTCAACATTTTCTGGACATATGGAAAATGTAAAAAGTATTTTGGATAACATAACGGATCGCTCACTAATATTATTAGATGAATTAGGTGCTGGAACTGATCCTAAAGAAGGGGCAGCTTTAGCAATGGCTATTTTGGATCAAATTCAAAAGGTTGGAAGTGAAGTTGTAATTACAACCCACTATCCGGAGTTGAAGGTATACGGTTTTGAACGCCAAGATACCATTAACGCAAGCATGGAATTTGATCAAGAAACTTTGAAACCTACATATCGATTAATGTTGGGCATTCCGGGTCAATCAAATGGGATTGCAATCGCAAAGCGATTAGGGCTTGCTGATAGTGTTATAGATGATGCTCAATCATTGGTTGAGGATGATAGTCAAGAATTGAACCAAATGATTGGTGATCTAGTAGAACAGCGAAGACAAGCTCGAGAAAAACAAGAACGTTTGGAAAAATTAGTAAATGATAATGAGCAAAAACAAGCAGAGCTTAATGAAAAGTTGCAGCGATTTAATGAAAATCGTGATGACATGTATGAAAAGGCTCGTGTTAAAGCAAATCATGAGGTTGCCAATGCTAAGCGAAAAGCGGATAAAATTATTCATCACCTACGACAATTAGAAGGTCAAAAGGGAACACCAATCAAAGAAAATGAATTAATTGATGCTCAAGGACAACTTAATGCCCTGCATAGGGATCCAAGGTTGAGTAAAAACAAGGTTCTTCAAAAAGCTAAGCAAAAGCATAACTTACAGGTTGGAGATGCAGTGAAAGTTAAGTCATATGGTCAAATTGGAACGATTCTTTCTAAGCGGGGAAAACATAAATGGGAGGTCCAATTAGGAATCTTAAAGATGGAGATTGATGATCGTGACCTTGAAAAAGTTTCAAAGAAAGAGCTTACCAAGGCTGATCATCAAAAAGAGGTGCGTCCAAAGCGCGTCCGAACTGTTCAAACAAGAAGGACATCAGCAAGACTCGATTTGCGTGGACAGCGCTATGAGCCTGCCATGGCAAACCTTTCCGATTTCATTGATCATGCTTTATTGAATAATTTACCAAGTGTCACCATTATTCATGGTAAGGGAACTGGTGCTATTCGTAAGGGGACTCAAGAATACTTGCGCAGCAATTCTAGAGTAAAATCCTTTGAATATGCATCTCCTTCAAATGGTGGAGATGGCGCAACAATAGTTTACTTTGAATAAGTAAGTAATTTTCATTGTAATTAGGTTGTTTTCTGGTAAAATAATAATTAAAAACGTAGGAGGCATAAATTATGGCTGTTAAAGTTACAACAGATCAAACTTTTGATCAAGATACTTCCAACGGTGTTGCATTAGTTGATTTTTGGGCTACCTGGTGTGGTCCTTGTCGGATGCAATCTCCAGTTGTGGAAGATTTATCTGATTCCATGGACCAAGTCAACTTTTATAAATTAGATGTTGATCAAAATCCAGATACTGCAAGAAAATTTCAGATCATGAGTATTCCAACGTTAATGATCAAAAAGAATGGAGAGGTAGTTGATAAAGTGATTGGTTATCACTCCAAAGAGCAGTTGCAGAAAGTGTTGGAACAATACTTATAAAATAAAAGAGCTGGTGAAAGCCAGCTCTTATTTTTTTGATGTAGATTTTGATGGAGACTGTTTTAATTTGATAAATTGGACAATTTCTGTTTCGTCTGGATTACTTAGTTTTTGGGGATCATTCTGGGCAAAAATTCGCACTTCTTTATGCCTGATGCTATCCACTTCTGCCTCAGTAACTGTTCCCAATTGAAACTCTAATTCTTGAGCAATGAATCCTGCTTCAAGAGTAAAAGAAGTGTGTTCTTTATCTATTTCTAAGCGTTCACTAACGATAGGCCCGCTGAGTTTAAAAGTGTGTTGCAAATCTGAATCTTTTACTAATTCTAAATCACCGAAGCCAAGCTGTTTGGTTAGTAAAATTAATTCATCTATCGTTTGTACAGGATACTCCCGAGCGAGATCTTTTCCAATCCAATATAAAATACCATCAGTTTCTTTGCCAAGAATAGCTGGCAATAGAACATCGCGCATCGTAGCACTAATGAAACCACGACGACTATTAATTAATTGATCATAACGTTTTTGAGTCATTTGCAACGTAATCCTTCCATTTCAAATCAATTAACATTATAACTAATTTAAAAACAAAATGGCGAAGAATTAGTAATTCTTTTCAATAAACGATATAATATAGTAAAATGTGTCATTTAATTAGATCTGTCAAGTTTTAAGGAGGTAATATTATGGATAATCGTCCAATTGGTGTTATGGATTCTGGTCTTGGTGGTTTATCTGTTATCCGGATCTTTAGAGAACAAATGCCAAATGAGTCTATTGTGTTTGTTGGTGATCAAGGTCATTTTCCATACGGAACTCGCACACAAGAAAATGTCTGCCAGTTAGCATTGAACATTGGCAAATATTTGATGACCCATGACATTAAAATGATGGTAATTGCATGCAATACTGCTACAGCTGCTTCATTGCCTATCCTTCAAAAAGAATTACCAATTCCTGTCATTGGGGTAATTAAGCCAGGAGCTGAGGCGGCATTAGAACAACCAAAGCATGATCGAATTGGGGTTACTGCTACTGAAGGAACGATTAAGGCTGGAGCTTATCCTAAGACAATTCACGAACTAAATCCAAATGTTCCAGTTATTCCAAAGGCTGCACAGCCGATGGTAAGTGTCGTTGAACATAACGAAGTTGGCACTCCTAAAGCACAAGAAGTAGTAAATGAAGAACTAAGCATTTTCAAAGATAAACAAGTAGATGTGCTGGTACTTGGCTGTACCCACTTCCCATTCTTATCAAAGGAAATTAGTAATTTATTACCGGGAGTTAAATTGGTTGACCCTGCTCTAGAAACAGTTAAAACGGCTAAGAAGATGCTAGCTGATTCAGATCAATTAACCGGTAATGATCAACCAGGCGAAATGAAGTTGTACAGTACTGGAAACTTTAAGGATCTGCAAACTGGTGCTGAAAAGTGGCTCCCTGGTGATCACTTTACGTGTGAACATGTTGATATTCCCGAGGATTAATTAATGAAAACAATTGTAATTACAACAAATAATGCTGGAAAAGCTAGAGAATATGGTGAAATGCTAAGTCCGCTTGGTATTAATGTTAAAACTTTAGCAGATTTTCCACATTTTGCTATCGATGAAAATGGACAAACTTTCCAGGAAAATGCTCTGATTAAGGCGCGTACATCAGTAAAGCAGTTAGGGCTTCCAGTGATGGCGGATGATTCCGGCTTGATGGTAGATGCGCTTGATGGTGCACCTGGTGTTCATTCAGCTAGATATGCCGGTGATCATGATGATCAAGCTAATAATCGTAAATTATTGCGTGAATTATCAGGTGTGGATGATTTATATAGGACTGCCCATTTTCATACAACGATTGTTGGTTTAAAACCAAATGGAGATCAACTAGTAGCTGAAGGGCGGGTTGATGGTCATATTTTGCGTAACCCGCAGGGTAGTAATGGGTTTGGATATGATCCGTTATTTTACGTTGATGAATTAGGGTGTGCAATGGCAACACTTACTGATGAACAAAAAAATGCAGTTAGTCACCGTGGTCGAGCTCTAAGGAATTTTATGGAGCAATTTACAGACTGGTGGTTGAGTTAATGAAAATTTTATTGGTGAGTGATAATCACGGAGATGATCAAATTTTAAAATCGATTGATGCAGCATTTAAGCTGAAGGTTGATCAATTATTTCACTGTGGTGATTCTAATCTATCATCCAGTGTATCTCCGATGAGAGATTTTCAAACAGTACTTGGAAACACTGATCAAAAATTGGATTACCCAAAAGTCATCACACAAAAGATTGATAATCAAAATGTGACAGTTACACATGGTCACTTATTTCAGGTAGGAATGACCATGACACCGCTACTGTTATTGGCTAAAGAGACAAAAGCAGATATAGTTGCATATGGACATACACATCAATTAGCCGTTGCAATGGATGATAATTGTTTATTTATTAATCCAGGAAGCATTAGCTATCCACGTGGTGAATATGCACAAATTGGTGGTACGTTTGCAGTTGTAGATGCTACGCAAGAGCATTTTGATGTTCAATATTTTGATCGGAATTTACAGCCGATACCTGAATTAAAGTTTGGTTTTGCGCGGGCTCATGAATAAATTGATGCCCGGTGATAAGAAAAGACCGTTGATATAGAAAAGTATCAACGGCCTTTTTTGTACCTAATCAAGTAGATAATAATTATTGTGCTATCTGTAATGGTAGTTTCATGTCTAGAATGTTCATAATAGTTTCTAAAACGCCATCATCGTTATTATCCAATTGGGTTGTATTGTGAGCTTGTAGTTTAATGTGGTCTGCGGCGTTTCTCATTGCAAAGCTGTTTTTAGTCATTGCCAACATTCCTAGATCATTTTCATTGTCTCCAAATGTAACGATATCGTTAGGATCATTAATTTCATAAATGGTTTGCAGTGTTTGAATGGCATTTCTTTTGGTAGCCAGAGCATTACCAATTAATTCACAATTATAACCAGAATTTTCCATAAGTAGGTTAGCTGGTAAGTGATTATCAAGCTTAGAATGAATGTCCTTTAAACTGAGATCATGTGAGAAGCAAATAGTAATTTTAGTAAATATTTCATCGGGAAATGTTTGGAAGACGTTTAGTAGTGAAGGTACCCGGGTAATCTTTTCATAAAAGATTTTCATCCGATTGAAATCTTGGTCACTCATTGATGCATCAACATATGAACCGTGAACCCCCGAAACGACAAGTTGGTCGATATGATCAGTTAAGGAAGTACGATGAAGAACAAAAAGTAGAGTATTTAGGTCATGAGGGGTGAGGGGGATATAATCAATTAGACGATTACCGATGTGGGTAACAGATCCATTTTGTGAAATGAAAGTCAAATGATCCTTATATTCATAAAAATCTCTTCGTAAGCGAGGGTAGCTCGATCCACTGGCTAAAACGAATTTGATGCCACGTGCTCGCATCAGTGCAAATGCATAAGAAAATAAGTTTTTGTTGAATGAATGATCATTATTTAAAAAAGTTCCATCCATATCAGTTACGATCATTTTAACAGTCATTGTGTTCATCTCCTATTTAGTTAGATGAATACCTCCCCGAGCAAGTGCTGTCAGGTAGGCACTCAATAATTTTGGTGTTAATCGATTTTGTTTTTTAGTGGGTACGTTTACGGCAACGCGAAAAACTAATTTACCGTTAACATCAACGGGTCCAATAATTTCCGGCGTCGCCACCAGCTCGACTTGCTCGTTGTTCATAAGTTTTTGATTCTCCTTTGTAATGATTTGTTTAACTACTTCAAGGTCAGAATCCATCGCAATATTTAGGTCAATATTAATAAGACGGGAATGACGTGAGTAATTTTTAATGATAGTAATGGAACGATTTGGAATAAAGTTTAATGTGCCATCTGAACTAAGTAGTTTAGTTGTACGAAGCCCTATCGCAGTAACTGTTCCTTTGATATTGTTGATTTCTACTAAGTCACCAACATCCAGTTGCTCTTCCAGAAGGATGAAGAACCCGTTGACAACATCACTAACGAATCCCTGTGCTCCTAAACCTAAAGCAATACTGAAAATTCCAGCACCGGCAATCAATGTTCCAACAGGAACACCAATAATTGAAAGAATGGCATACAGGTAGCAAAAATAGGTAGTGTAACGGAAGATATTTAGAGATAGTGCTCTAAAAGTTGCGGCCCGTTTGAATCCACCGAGAATTTCAATTCGTTTGGTTTGCCGAAAGATCGAATTAATAATCCACTTACCAATCCATAAGATAAGTGCAAAGACAACTGTGGCAAACAAAAGGGTGCCAGATTTATGAATAAAATTGTCTCCGACTTGAAACCAATTAACATTGGAAATGGTCTTTTGAAAATGCTTAGAATAGGTCGCTAATTGTGAATTCATTAAATTAAATCGTCCTCATCAAAAAATTTTGTCACTTTTTTAAAAGTGTTTATATTTGATAGTATAATATCAGAAAATCTCAAAATTGCAATGGTTTGCCGGATTTTTATATTCGTGATATTCTTTGAACAAGACTTTAAAGGAGGAGATATTATGACTGTTGGACAAATTGCTGGATTGATTGCAGCCATTGCCTTTTTAATTCTAGTAATTTGGGTAGGGTGGTTCTTAAATAAAGTTGTAAAAAACCTATCTGATTTATCAAAAAATGTAAATGACCTGACTCAGGAACTAGATAATGTTCTTACGAACACAAATGAATTATTAACTGACGTCAATGATAAGGCTGAAATGATCACACCAGCCGTTCAAGCACTTGCTGATGTAGGGCAAAGCGTCTCTGATGTCAATGAAGCCTCACGTAACTTCGTGGAAAAAATAAATAATCACCGTAATAATCGAATTACGGTATCAAAGATGATGACGAATGTTGGAAAAGTTGCAGCAGTAGGATTATTTAACCGTTTTAAAAATCGGAAACAACAAAAGGAGGACTTATAGGATGGGAAAGAAATTTTTAGCAGGCCTGACACTAGGCAGTTTAGCAGGACTAGCGGCTTGGACCTCATTGGATGATAAACAACAGAGCCTTATTAAAGCAAAAGTGAAGGCAACGGCATTTGAAACCATGGATGTAGTAACAGATTATGCTTTAAATGCTTTAGACATTGCTGATGCAATGGTTCATGATTATGGCGAGAATGCAGTTGATAAAATGAGTGATATCACTGATCTCGTTAAAAATAAAAAAGATGAATTTGCTGGTCATTTTGTAAGTGATAACTTTGATGAGGAGACAGCAGATTTACGAGCAGCTTTAAAAGATGCAAAAGACGATGACAATGACGACATTTTGATTGATCAGACGCAAAAGGAAGATAAGTAGTTCAATTGAATTAGAAAACGACCCTTAATTGGGCCGTTTTTAATTTGAACTTTATTACTTTTTTTGGTATATTCTTTATTGATGAAAATATAATGAAAACTCGTCAAATCAATAAAGAAAGGGCTTATATTATGGAAAAACAAGCTATTACTATTTATACAGTTGCAAGTGAGGCACATGTTTCAATGGCTACTGTTTCTCGAGTAGTGAATGGTAATCCAAATGTAAAACCTGATACTCGAAAAAAAGTTTTAGAAGTTATTAAAAGACTTAATTATCGACCAAATGCAGTGGCTCGTGGACTAGCTAGCAAGAAGACTACTACGGTCGGTGTTGTGATTCCAGACATCACAAACGATTATTTTGCAGAGTTGGCATTAGGGATTGATGATATCGCAACGATGTACAAATACAATATGATTCTGGCTAATTCAGATGCTGATGATAAAAATGCATTGCAAGTTGTACGGAGTATGTTTGCCAAGCAAGTCGACGGAATCATTTTTATGGGCCATGACGTGAGCGATGACGTAAAAGCTGAATTTGAGAGTTCAAATGTTCCAGTGGTTGTTGCCGGTTCTGTAACTAATGATGATTCATTACCAGTAGTCAGAATTGATTATCAAAAAGCTACTCAAGAAGCCACCAGTAAATTACTGAAAAATAATGAAAAAGTCGCTTTAATTATTGGTAGCAAGTCTAGTACTATTAATGCTCAACAGCGAATTCCTGGTTATCAAAAGGCTTATGAAGATTCTCAACGTCAATATGATCATCGCTTAATTTTTGAAGCTCATGATTCATATGAGGAGGGTTATGCGCTTGTTGACCGTATTCTCAAGACTGGTGCAACGGCGGCATTCTTGAGTGATGATAGTATTGCTGCTGGATTACTGAATGGGTTGCATGATCATGGCGTTAAAGTCCCTGAAGATTTTGAAATAATTACAGGAAATGACACCAAGTTAGCAACAATTACTCGACCAATGATGTCAAGTATTACTCAACCGCTTTATGATATTGGTGCTGTTTCAATGCGATTATTGACTAAACTAATGTCCGAGGATCAACAGGCTGCTGAAGCTGATGCAGAACAAGATGGCAATAGCAATGTGATTCTCCAACACGGATTTGTGGAAAGACAGTCAACCAAATAGCAGGTGATAATATTGCCTTCACGGATGGAATATCGAAAACAGACAAATCAACCGCATAATGCATCAAAACATTGGCTGACAACCTTGCTGGGTGTGCTTGCATCAGTGGTGTTATTTATCTGTGCGTTGGCACAGACGACAGTTTTAAATGAACGGTACATGACCAATGAAATTATCAATTCATCAGTTAGTAGTCAAATCAAAAGTGATGTTAATTCAAGCTTATCCAGTTATGGAATTGATACTAATGTAATTAACGATCAGCAAACACGAAAAATACTGAAGCAAGTTATTCACCAAGTTTATGAAGGAAAAAATGTTCATATTAGTGTTGATAATATTATCAATGACAATGAATCCAAGCTAAGTGAAACATTATCTGGTTACGGAGTACCATCGTCAGTTATTACTCAGCTACCTACTGGTTCAATTAATGATCAAATTTCATCAATAATAAATAGTCGACTGAATAATGATGAGATTCAAGAATTAGAAACAGGTATTAAAATAGCACGAGTATCAACATTAATTGGATTGGTTATTAGTGTTGTGATATTACTCCTAATTGTTATTAGAAACTTGTTTAGCAGAACAATAATCCGCGATTTTAGATGGATCACTTTAATTGGTGGTGGAATTGCTGCTGGAATTTTGATTATGACAAAACCGGTTGTGCAAAGCTATGCTCAAGATTTTGCCTCATTTGCTAACGTTATTCATGAAATTAGTACAAATATATTGAAAATTGGTTGGCAAATGGTAATGGTTGATATTGTTGTGGCTGTTATATTATTTATAATTAGTTTCTTTTTAAGACGGCGAAGGTCTTGAATTATCAGTATTAATTTGGTAAAATCTCATTGTTTATGTATCATAAAAAAGAAAAGAGGAGTTAGTTCATGTCAGGACATTCAAAATGGCATAACATTCAGGGACGTAAAAACGCCCAAGATGCTAAGCGTGGTAAAATCTTTCAAAAAATTTCTCGTGACTTATACCAAGCCGCTAAAGCAGGTGACCCTGATCCCGACAATAACCCTCAATTGCGTCTGGTGATGGATAAGGCTCGGGCTGCAAACATGCCTAAGCAAAATATTCAACGGGCCATTGATAAGGCAACTGGTGCTGGTGGTGCCAACTTTGAAGAAACCACGTATGAAGGTTATGGACCAGGTGGTGTAGCAGTAATGGTATTCTGCCTTACTGATAACAAGAACCGGACTGCTGCTGCGGTTCGTTCTGCATTTACCCATTCAGGTGGTTCTCTAGGTGCTAGTGGTTCAGTTTCATACATGTTTAATCGTCAAGGATTAATTGAAGTTCTTCGTGATGGATTAGACACAAGTGAAGATGATATGTTAATGGATGCTTTGGATGCTGGTGCCGATGATATGAAGGCTACTGATGAAAAGTTCCAAATTTTCACTGATCCTAGTTCCATGACTAGCGTACGTGATGCTCTTCAAGAAAAGGGTTACGAATTGGATACTGCTGAAGTTACTATGATTCCAGAAAATAAGACTGAAGTTCCTAGTGACAAGGTTGGCCAATATCGTCATTTAATTGAAGAATTACAAAATAATGATGATGTTGCTGATATTTATGAAGCTGGCTACATCGCAGAAGATGAAGAAGATTAATCGTATCTTTATCGCAAAACAACCTAAGATTAGTTCAGAACGATTTGATGTCGTTCTGAACTTTTTTGGGCTCTACATCATTTAGTGTTGGTTTAACAAAATCGTGAAATTTTCGCTAAATTGGTATGGTTTTACGAGTTACATACTTTTAGGGTATGTGACTCTTTTATTTTACTGTAATTTTATGATTAATAATCAAGTAGATTCGTGTTTTAAAAGTTGTGAAATTCCGATAGC
>NZ_JACJKU010000070.1 GCF_016901675.1 Limosilactobacillus coleohominis | reverse complement strand
ACAAAGGCACTAATGCTGCTGTTGTCCCAATTTGGGTACCAACGATCAATTGTGTAAACGGTGCAATAAACGCTAGTAAGATGATAAATGGAATTGCCCGGAAAAGGGATACTACCTTGTCACAAAAGCCAAACCAGAAGCGGTTTTCCATAATGCCACCCGGTTTAGTAATAACAAGTACAACACCAAAGATTAAACCAAGGAGACCACCAAAAATCGCTGGCCAAAATGTCATGTAAATAGTTTGCCAAATAGAGGTACCCCATCCAGTGTCACCACCCCAACCAAGGTTAGCAACGTTTGGTAAGTATTTAGTTAATAACTCAGTCATTCCAAATCCCCCGATCATCAATCTTCGTTACTTCAACATTTTGATCCTTTAAGAGGTCAACCACACTAGCTAGCTGTTTTTCATCACCCTTTACCAAAATGAACATTGTGCCGACTGGCTCGTCACCAAGGACTTCGATGTTACCATAAAGCATTGAAACATCTACTCCCAATTGCTTGTATAGTTCCAAAATAATGGACTTTGTAACATTATTAGCACTAAAGACTACTTGGAATAGTTGTTCATTTGGTGCTAAGTGACCTAAGTCAAAGGAACGTAAGGTTTCAATTGCAGCTAATGAGCCACCTACAAATTGGCGAGTTAATTCTTCCTTTGGTCGTAGGTAAACATCCCGTAAATTACCTTGTTCAATCACTACCCCATGTTGCATTACCGCAATTTTGTTAGCGACCCGTTTTACGGCATCCATTTCGTGGGTAATCAAGACGACTGTTAAGCCTAACTTCTTATTGAGATCCTTAAGAAGGTCTAAAATTTGGTTAGTATTACGTGGATCCAATGCCGATGTTGCTTCATCAGATATTAAAATTTCTGGGTCGTTAGCTAAAGCCCGCGCAATCGCTACCCGTTGTTGTTCACCACCTGATAGTTGAACCGGATATGCATTTGCCTTATCTTTAAGCCCCACTAAATCTAACAGCTTCAACACTTTAGCTTCCGCTTCATCGTCAGAAATCGAAGAGTGTTTCAAGGCAAACAGAACATTTTCAGCAACCGTTGTTTCGTTCAATAAGTTGAAATGTTGGAAAATCATTCCAATGTTACGACGTTTGGCTTGAAGTTCCTTATTGTCAATTTGTTGTTGACCATCCTTGAAAAGGACTGTTCCAGCAACCGTCACGGTCCCTTCAGTTGGCTTTTGAAGCAGGTTAATCGTTCTGACAAGGGTTGACTTACCAGCACCCGAGTAACCAACAACTCCATAAATATCGCCCTTTTCAACTTGGAGGTTCACGTGTTGAACTGCTTTTACATCCGCACCCTTTTTCTGGTGAAAGGTCACGCTCAGATTGTCTAAATCAATGATGTTCGCCATATCTTCCCTCTCCTTATTCTTTGTTTACTTTAAGTTCAAATCCCAGGCAGTCTTTTCAGTATCACCGTAGTACTTTTGGTAAAGCTTCTTAACTTGAGTAGTTTGGAATGCCTTAACAACATCTTTGTAAGCTTGCTTGTTTGCATCAGACTTCTTGGCAACGATGATGTTGATCCATTGCTTAGAATCTTGGTTTAATGGTTCAACGTAAATTGTTTGCTTCTTAGTTAAACCTGCTGGTGCGGCATAAGTGTTGTTAACAACGGCTGCATCGACATCGTTTAAGGAACGTGCAGTTTGTTCAGCACTTAATTCTTTAATCTTTAGGTTCTTAGTGTTCTTATCAATATCAGCGATGGTTGCTAACTTACCAGTACCCTTCTTAAAAGTAATTAGACCCGCGTTCTTTAATACGTATAATGCCCGACTTTCGTTAGATGCATCGTTTGGTACGGCAATTGTGGCACCATTTGGTAAGTCTTTGATACTGTTGTATTTCTTGGAGTATAAGCGAATTGGTGCAATGACAGTCCGACCAATTGATTGTAAATCACCATGGTTGGCTTTGTTCCAAGCATTTAAGAAGGCAGTGTGTTGGAAAGCATTTAAGTCAACATCCCCGTTTTGAACCGCCTTGTTTGGTTGGTTATAATCTGAGAAGTTCTTGACCTTAACAGTTACTCCATACTTACTTTTAGCTGTCTTACCAACTTGATCCCAAATCTTTTGCTGTTGATTAGTCAATCCTACGACACCGACCGTAACAGTCTTTGCTTGCTGTTGACGGTGATGTGCAAATCCTGCAATACCACCAATAACGACAATTGCAACAATGATGATGGTCCAAATTAAACCAGTGTGTTTTCTTCTTTTCATAACTAAAATCTCCTTTTTAATAATTGCTGTTAATCTATTTCATTAACCAAAACCGTAATAACAAAAAATCGTCCCTTATCTATTTCTAGATAAAGGACGATTAAATCGCGCTGCCACCTTTTATTCGTTAGACCCTCACGGATCCAACCTCAGCAGGTTGCTTAAGAGACGTCTCCCCTATACAACCTTGCACTAATAACGTGTGCAACTCCGTTACCGGCTATCATCACCGGTACCATTCCAAGCCCATCTTCAAAACTTACAACTACTTCTTTCCACCATCCAGAAGCTCTCTACAAGTTCTCGGTTCCTACTCTGCTTTTCGATATGTTTGTTATTCGATTAATTGATTATGAGTAATTATAATTTAACTTTAATTTTTGTCAACACGTTTTTTAATTTTTTAGGAACAATTTATCTATTTTGCCTAATCTAATGATTGATCATTAGTCAGTCTTAATGACTTATGATATGATATGTACCTAGATAAGAAGGAGGGTTCGCATTGCAAAATCCATTTGGTAACAATAATAATAACGATCCAAACAACATTTTTAACAATCTCCCAATTCCACCAAACTATGCGAAAATTAAAAATTACCGAGGCGACTTACGGATTGCCAAGGTAGGGATCTCATGGACCACGTTTTGGTTTGGCCCATTACCTGCATTGTTCCGTGGTGACTATTACAACTTTTTCTTGGAAATTGTGTTGGCTGCTGATTACGTATTAGTTGCACTCTTTTTCAAGTGGAACACTTTACTAACATTCCCATGGCCAGCATTAATTTTCGCCTTATTTTACAACATGATGTACTTCCGTCATTTATTTAATAAGGGATATTATCCAGCTGATGATCGCTCACGTGAATTATTGATTAAAAGTAAATATTTAAAAGAAAAAAAGTAATTATAAAAAGGTGGCTTTTGAAGCCACCTTTTTATAGTTCTCCACCAACTTTATCAGCTAATGCCGGATAAATTGCCATTACCGCTTGTCGATACTCTTTACCAGTGATCTTTAACCCAATAACTGGTAGGAAGTTGTTCACATCATCCGCCGCATGCTCACCAACTGCACTCACACCAACTAACTGCTGATTTTTAAATACTAGCGTTAGATGGCTCAGTTGGTCGTTTTGTCCTGCATAGAGGCTCCCATACTTCAGTGGAACTTTTTTAATCTGATAAGAGTGATTATCGACAACATTATCTGGATTAACCCCTGCCATTGCAACGACTGGGTAAGTAAATGCTGCCCGACCGATGGTTGGATATTTAATAGTATCCTGGGTATTTCCAGTTAAGTAGTTAAATAAGTACTGACCTTCAAACTCAGCTACTGGTGTCAACTTCGGTTCATGGCGACTAACTACGTCTCCAATTGCATAAACACCATCAACAGTTGTCTTCAAATGATCGTCAACCAAAATTCCGTTACGATCATACTGAATATTGGTTCGCTCTAAATGAAGCCGTTCAATATTAGGGTGGCGTCCAGTTGCGTCAACAACGTAATTAGTCTTCACTGAACCTTGATCTGTTTCCAGAACCAGTTCATCATCGCCAGCTAACAAGGATTGCGTATTGGTTTTAAACATGAATCGTATTCCTCGATCCTGCATGGCCTTAACCAGCACACTGCTTTCTTCTTTAGGAAAACCTCTTAAAACACGATCTGAATGCATAATTACTGTTACTTCTGCCCCAGCAGCCGCTACTAAAGTTGCCAATTCCAAGGACACAAAACCGGCGCCAATGAAGGTTATTTTCTGTGGAAGCTTCTTTAGAGAAAGAACATCAAAACTGGTATGCAGCTCATCCTTTCCAGGAATATTAAGAATATTGGGTGTCTGCCCAGTCGCAATAATAATATGATCAGCTTGATAAGAGTTTCCATTTACTTTTACCGTATGATCATCCACAAATTCTGCATAACCACTTTCCACATCATGAGTTTTAGCAATATTCTCTTTGGTTTCTGCTGGCCATGGGTTAAACCGCTCTAACTTCGTTTGCATTAATTGCTGCCAATCAAGTGTCGCTGGTTTACTAATCCCTTTGCCAACCAATTGCTGAGATTGTAAAACATTACGGACAGCTCCCTCAAGAAAGATCTTTGGTTCACAGCCGTAATTAGGACACGTTCCGCCAAATTCGAAGCCTTCAATCACTAATACTTGGTGGTCAGTTTGTGCTAGTAAGTTAGACATTTTATATGCCGCCGGACCAGAGCCAATTAGAATTTCATCATAATGTTTCATTTTGATACTCCTTTAATAACTTAAAAATTTACAAAAACGCCCTGACCTAGCAGGACGTTTTTTATTATTCACCGTGTTCTTGGGACCATTTTTCTGGATCTTTACGCCATGCATGCAGTGATGCTAGTTGATCATCAGAAATCATCTGGTTTTTCTTGGCAGTTTCAATTAGTGTTGTGTAATTAGTGACTGTGTAGTATGGCAATCCGGCGTCTTCAAAATTCTTATCCAATGCTGGCAATTGATAACTGAAGATTGCGACAACGCCAATCACATCACCACCAGCAGCCTTAACAGCTTCAACAGCCTTTAAGGCACTGCCACCAGTTGAAAGCAAGTCATCAATTACTACAACCTTTTGTCCTTCCTTTAAAACTCCTTCAATCTGTTTGCCACGGCCATGGTCCTTCGGCTTGGAACGAACATAAATTAGCGGCTTTTGCAGACGTTCAGCAACGTATGCTGCATGAGGAATTCCTGCTGTAGCAACGCCGGCAATTACATCGGCATCATTTAAATGGTGTTTAATTAATTCTGTCATCCCGACAGCAATGTTTCGACGAACGTATGGGAATGAGATTGTTAGTCGGTTATCAGTATAAATGGGTGAATGCAAACCACTTGCCCACGTGAATGGTTCATCAGGTTTTAATGTTACAGCGTTAATGTCTAATAAATTCTTAGCAACGATTTCTAATTGTCCTACCATAATTATTCACCCTCCATAAATGCTTTGCGAATAGCCTTGTAAGCTGCCACAGGATCATCACTCTGTGTGATTGGTCGTCCGACTACGATTCCATTGCTTCCTAATTCATGTGCCTGTGCAGGGGTAACAACCCGCTTTTGATCATCTTGTACGTTCAGGTTTGGCCGGATTCCCGGAGTAACGCATAAGAAGTCGGGCTTAGTAACTGTTCGAATGGCCTTTACTTCTTGTGCAGAACAAATGACACCATCTAATCCTGCATTTTCAGCAACTTGCGCATAGTTCTTAACCACATCAATGAGTGGCATATCAACGTGTTGTTCATTCTTTAAAATGTTATCATCAATCGACGTTAACTCAGTGATTGCTAATAACTTTGGTTCAGGAAGTCCCGCTTCGTGGGCCCCCTCAACAAGTCCTTCTTTAGCTGCCCTAAGCATTTCAGTACCACCAGCCGCATGAGTGGTTGTAAAACGAACACCCATTTTACCAATTACTTTCATTGAGCGACGCACCGTATTCGGAATATCGTATGATTTCAGGTCTAAGAAAACTGATAATCCCCGTTGTTTTGCTTGCTTAACAATTCCTGGTCCAAAAGCGTAGTACAATTCCATTCCGATTTTTACAATTGGAGTATGATTAGTGTCTGAAGCTAATTCATCAAAAAGTTTCAGTGCCTCTTCCTTGATTGCTACATCAATTGCAACCATTGGTTCAAAACGTTCCATTTGATTTTCCTCCTAAACAAAAAAGCAGTTCTCCTTGAGAGGACTGCTTTCGTAGATTGACCCGGATATAGTCCGATCAACCCGCTTTCGCCTTTTTGCCCTCTCTGGAGCGAATTAAAATGGTGAAATTCTAATTATTTTCAATTGAAATGTCTTCGTGACCGTCGTATTCTTCAACTGCTACATGGACGGTTTCGTTCATCGATGTTGGAATATTTTTACCAACAAAGTCTGGACGAATTGGTAATTCACGGTGTCCCCGATCAACTAACACCGCTAGTGAAATCCGCTTAGGACGTCCAAGATCCATTAAAGCATCTAGCGCTGCCCGAGCAGTCCGACCAGTGAATAATACATCATCAACTAAAATGACATGTTTGTCATTAATATCAACATCAATATCACTGCCATTAACTGTTGGTTGAATTTTATGATCAGCAACATGACGATCATCACGATACAAGGTGATATCGAGTGAACCAACTGGAATCTTAACCCCTTCCAATTGTTCCATCCGTTTTGCTAACCGTTGTGCTAAATAAATACCACGGGTCTTAATGCCGACAAAAACTAAATTTTCAACACCCTTATTTTGCTCAATGATTTCATAGGTAATCCGTGTCAGCGCACGTTGCATACTTGAACCATCAACGATTTCATGGGCCACAATCAACACTCCTTTTTATTAAATAAAAACGCCTTTACGTTGATTGGGGAACATAAAGACGTATTAGTATTCATCGATTCCCCTTTTGACCTCACTGGGTCGAGTTAAAAAGGCTTTATTTAAAATAAGTCTACCCGGATCAGGGTTGAGTGTCAACCATTCTTCAGCGTATAATGATCAACATAATTATTTTCTTTAAAAGGACTGGTATGCATGCGTAATTTCATGTTTGACTTTGATGGTACCCTTGCTGATTCTGGTGAGGTTTGTACCATTGCTACCCAAAAAGCATTTATTAAAAATCACCTCCCAGCCCCTACCAAGCAACAAGTGTTAGATTATATGGGGTTGCCAATTGAAACGTTCTTCCCAATGTTGGCTCCACAAGCTAGTTCTAAAGTATTGGACCAGCTATTTGACGACTTCAGAATGTACTGTACGCAATTTGAAGATTCTGGAACCAAATTATTTGATGGGATTGTACCAACTCTAAAAAGCCTTCACGATGCTGGAAAACAGCTTTTTATTCTCTCTAGTAATTCCTCAACAACAATTCAACACCACTTGGAACGATTTAAAATCGACCACCTATTTAACGAAATCGTTGGCTCAGATATGGTCAAAAATTTTAAACCTGATCCCGAAAGTGTTAATCGGGTTGTTCATGATTTCAGCCTTCAAAGATACCAGAGCGTCATGATTGGCGATGCACGCTATGATTTACAAATGGGCAAAAATGCTGCGGTGCAAACTTGCGGTGCCACTTGGGGAGCTTTTAACGTTGCCTCACTTCGCGATGAACAACCTAACTATCTAATCAATCACCCTCAACAGTTATTAAACATTTAAGGCGTTGAAAGTTACGGGCAATTAATTGATAACGCGTTTCACGTGAAACAAAAATTCTAAATGACTGAATTTTTCCGGAAAAGAAATGTTCAGTCAGTTTTTTAGTTAGGCAGATTGCAAGAAATAAGTTAACAATTATCATGTAAGTTTCTAAAAAAGACTTCAATTGGTGTTTGCCAATTTAAACACTTCATTGGTCTCGAATTAAGCCACCAATTAATTGCAATTAGTTCATCATTGGATATTTGTTCAATATGCTTGCCTTTTGGGATAAATCGGCGGAGAACTCGATTCCTGTTTTCATTGGATCCACGTTCATGAGGAGAATAAGCGTGTGCGAAAAACATTGGCTTGTTTATCAAATC